>DAOSDU010000018.1 GCA_035362715.1 Methanofastidiosum sp. | reverse complement strand
AAGCAAAATTCTTACTCCAAACTCCCGATAGACTGTTTCTGTAATATGGTCTCCAGCGATAAGCTCTAGTTTTGGAACCCTATACTCCCCTTCAATGCTATCCTTTCTAAAAACTGCTTTGATGAATGGATTTAACTCTAAAAGCGCTTCACCTATCATTTTTTGATAAGGGATTAGCTCATCACTCAACTGTACCAATGCTATATTCCCTATTGCGTCAAAAGCCCGGAGTTTTAAAAGATAAGATTCGGGAATTTTTTTTGATAGTATTTCTCTCAAAGAGCTTTTTCTCTTCTCAAGTGGTATGAAATCATAATCTACAATATCATAATCCTTAACCTTCTCTTTGAGTGGCATTATTACATAGTCACCATCATAGGCAATTTTAAAATTAATATCGAGGACTCCCATATCTAAAAGAGAAATTCTGTGCTTTTCTGCTTCTGACCTAGAGACTCTTGCACCTATCATGGCATCTGACGATTAGAATATTTCTGTCCCTTTATGCTTTCCCTCTATAATGGCTTTTATACTCTTGAGTTCTTCCTTCCCGCAGACTATAGTTTTTATCTTTGACCTCTTCAAAATTTTTGCTGCCAATGGATCAATTACTGCGTTGACTCCAGCCTCTGCCTTAGTCCCTTCAACTATATCAAGAAGATTCTCATGAGTGATTTTCCCAAGCTTCTTTGCATCGGGGAATTTTCGGGGATCTTTATCATAAACGCCATCTACATTTGTGAATCTCAAGAATAAATCTGCGTCTACAAATTCAGCAAGCATGGAAGAAACGGCATCAGTTGTATGCCCTGGATGTGTTCCACCAAGCACAGGGATCTTGCCCAAATACAAAGTAGACAAAGCATGCTTAAAATCATTTGAAACTTCTACTGGAGCTTTTTTCCCTAAAGCCCCCATGAAGAGAGAAGCATTCAACTTAGCAACTTCCATCCCGACAAAATCAAGGAACGTGTCATCTTTTCCGATATCTTTTAGAACTCGGATATATTCTCTTGCAATCGTTCCTCCCCCAACAACAATTAAGAATTCATGAGTATTTGATAGTGAAACAATTTGTTTGCAAACATTCTTTACCAGTTCAACATCAATTTTATCTGAAAAAACAAGAGATCCGCCAATTTTTAAAACAATCCTCATAAACTAAACCTCAATTGTAATTCTAATAAGTTCACCGTCTTTTTTCTTTAAGAAGTTTTTTAGATTTTTAGGGGCTATAATTTCAACTACATTTTGCGGATGGTGGGTCCTTAAAGGTATTATTACTGCACCTTCTACCCTGCCATCAATCAATGCTTTGTAACATCTGACATTTCCAAAAGACCTTCCTTCGTCGGTGCCTGATTTTAATATTACTGACGGATACCTATCAAGGAATTTTCTAAGCAGGATGTCTGTTTCATCAGTGAGTTTAATATTTAGTGTTCCCGGATAAGGGCTAAAACCAAGGCCATCCTCAAACTGTTTTTTGTAAAAAGGCCTTGAAACATAATATTTACCTTCGCCTATCCCAGACACTATTGTTCCATCGATAGTAAGTTCATCATTTTTTTTGTTGAATAGTTCGCACATTTCAACGAAGAAAGTCTTCAGGTAATTTTTTCCGTGTTCAGTAAGCGTAATTGTCTGCCCTCCCTTAACAAATATTCTTTGTATAGCGCCAAAAGATTCCAGTTCTTTTAGCCACCTTGAAGCAGTCTGTTGAGATACACCAAGCTCTTTTCCAAGATCCTTTGAAGAAATATAAACAGACCCTTTGACCTTACCCTTCTTAGCTAATGTTAAAAGAGGTAAGAGGTAGCTGTCTTTCATATATTAAAGATTATTTTAGTAAATTTAAAAGGTTATTGGGATTCTATGCAAGGTCTACAAGCGAATGGATTAATTCATCTATGCCATTTCCCATCTTTGCAGATCCAGCTATTACTGGAAATCCATTGAATTTTCTTTTTATCGCTTCTGTGTCAGCAATGTCGCTCTTGTTCAAAAATATTAAGCATGGGATTCCTTTATGTTTTAATTCCTGTAAAAGGTGTATGTCAAATTCTGAGATATTCATTGTAGAATCCAAAACCATTATGCCTATGTTTGCACCCTTTGATAAGATGTCCCGCATGAAGTCAAATCTTTCCTGCCCTGGTGTTCCGTAAAAATGAATTTTTCTTCCGCCAACAATCGCTCTTCCATAATCCATTGAAACTGTAGTATTATTCTTATCAATGTTTATTGCGTCGTGCTCTATAGCTTTGATTAGAGTGCTCTTCCCAGCGTTTTCCTTTCCAAAGACAACAACCTTAACATCTTCCATAATAATCTCCTCAAAGTACTAATTACTATTGCTAATCAATATAGTTATCTAATAATATATAAAGTTATTGGTATTGTTGAATATAAATACAAATTAATCAGATAATTATTTAATTTAGTAAATCCACAATTATAATTATGGAACTCTCCGAAAAGGTAATTTTGCTGACAGGTGCAAGCGGGGGGATTGGTAAACCCATCCTAGAGCACTTGAATAGGAATGTTAAGATTCTAATAGGAAGCGGCAGGAAGAATCTCCAGGATTTTACAAGGATAAAGGAAGATGAGAAGTTCAACTACATGCCCATGGACCTGAACTCAGAGGACAATCTCAAATTCCTTTTTAGCTACATCATTGAGGAATACGGAAGACTTGATGTGATGATCAATACCATTGGAGGTAGCCTCTATTCCCATCCCATTGAAGATTTCCCAATTGAGGAATATGATAAAGTGATTGATACGAATCTTAAAACTGCTTTCATGCTGACAAAAGAATCAATCAAATATATGAAAAGAAATGGCGATCAGGGAGGCAATGTATTGCATTTTGTTTCTTCATCGTCAAAAGATGTTTCATATAATAAAGCCCCCTACGGAATTGCAAAGGCAGGACTTGAAGCTCTAATAAAGTATTCCGCAAGTGAGGCTGCAAAATACAATATCAAGGTTAACGGGATATCTCCAACTTATGTTTTTACTGAAAGGCATGAAAAAGAAATTGAGCTACAATCAAGAAGAACAAATATAAGTGTGGCAGAAATAGAAGAAAAGATTATTGAAGGTCAGCTCCTAAAGAGAAAGCTTTACCCCAAAGATATTTTTCCCCTAGTTGATCTATTAATTCAGACTGAGGTTATTACTGGAAAGATCTATGAATGCACTCTTGGAAAGACTTAGAAAATATTATCTATTCGTATTTTTTAAGAAATCTTCTTGTATCTTCTGTATCCATCCAACCTTTATCTAAAAGAGTAATAATATTTTCTATTCTATCGATTTGCCTTATAATCCTGCCTTTGGTTTTTTCATTTTGAACTTCGACTTGAGCAAATCCACTTAATATAGCCAATGGATTTCTAATATGGTCAACAAGATGGGCAAAATATTCTAGATTTTCATCTAATTGTTTTTTGACCCTCTTTTTCATCGTGATATCTTCGGAAACTTTTATGTAGTTTGTAATTTCTCCTTTTTCATTCCTAACTGGAGAAATTGTGGCATATTCCCAGTAATAATTTCCATCTTTCTTTTTATTGTGAAATTCTCCTTTCCAGGTATAACCTGAAGAGATTGTATCCCAAAGACTTGTATAAAATTCCGAAGGCAGAAAATTTGATTTCATTATCCTGAGATTTTCACCCAATACATCTTCTGCAGTATATCCAGTAACTTCAACAAATTTGGGATTGGCATATTCGATATTCCCTTTTATATCTGTGATTACGACTATACCTGGGCCTTGGTCAATTGCCATGTAAACTTTCTTCAAATCATTTTCTATTGATTTCGCTTCTGTTATGTCCCTAATACTTTCAATTGCACCTATAGTTTTACCACTGGCATCACGAAGCGTAGTTGCCTTTGCCCATACATCAAGTATTTCTCCTTTGGAATTGAATATTTTTGCTTCTCCTTCAATTGTATCCCCCTCTCTTCTTAGGTTATCATACCTTATGTCAAACTCTTTTTCAGAGTTCAGTATAAGATCGACCAATCCGGGCCTGCGTTCCCTGTAAAAAGGTATGGAATATTCATGATTTCCTTTTCCAATAATCTCTTCTGATTTTATTCCAGTCATCTCTTCAATTCTCTTATTCCAAGAGAGTACATTGCCTCCATTATCAATTGAAAAAGTAGCATCTGGGAGGGAATCTATTATATTCTGTAAAAGGTATCTCGAATCTACAAGTTCATTGGTAGTTTTTATGATATGTGTTATATCATGTACAATTCCAATATAACCCAATATTTCTCCATTGGAGTTTGCCCATATTGAAGAAGAGAATACACAATCTATTTCTTTTCCATCTTTTCGTTTAAGTTTTATCCCATAATCCTTTACGGATTTGTTTTTCTCAACTTCTTGCCTAAATAATACCCTATCTTTAGGATTTACATAAAAATTAGTTATGTTTGAACCAATCAATTCTTTAAGGTCGCACCCCAACATATCTGCAGCAGCTTGATTTGCTTCAACTATTGTTCCGTCTACTTTTGAAGCCCATATTGCATCAATTGAACCTTCAAAAAGAGAGTTTAGCCTATTCTGACTCTCTCTCAATTTATCTTCTACGGCTTTTTTATCCGTGACATCAGATGCAATGCAGATAACGTATTTTACATTTCCAATCGAATCAATTAATGGCGTCTTTGTTATATCTAAAAGCCTATTTTCACCTTTAGAATTGGGAGCCCGTTCTTCTGTATGGATAGTAACTTTTTTAGAAAATACTTCTTCGTTTCCTTTGATACAGATTTCTGCAATATCTTTCGATAAAAACTCATTAAGATTACGGTTTGTTAAGTAGTCTACGGAATACCCCAAAAAATCGGCATGCGCTTTGTTTACAAATCCATAAGTCTCGCTATCTTTTAGATACCACACATGTGCTTCCATGTTATCTAGCAGCAATGACATTTCTAGATTTTTTGATTCTAGATTTATTTCACAAGACTTTTTTAGTGTAATATCTTCCATAATGCAAAAGATTTCTAGAGAATTCTCTGAGAATTTATTAGCAATTGTTGCAGAGAAACAAATAAGGATATTGTTTCCTAATTTATCCAGCATTTCAAATTCTATTTTGGAGATGTCATCAAAATTATCTAATTGTTTTATTGAACTACAAAAAATTTCTTTATGCTCTGATACAATAAATTCCAGAATACTTTTTCCAATTACTTCGTCTCTTTCATATTTAAAAAAGCGTAAAAATTTGTGGTTAACTTCTGAAATCTTATAATCCTGATTAATAATAGCCGATGGCATTGGCAGATTTTCATATAAGCCATAGAGGTAATTTAAAACATCGGTGAAACCTTTATCTTTAGCTATCGAAAAATATTTTTTCTTTAAATCTATTACCATTCAAAGGTATAATTTAAATTTTCTTTATTAAATGTTTCGATTTAATCTCAGTATGTCAGATATAATATTTATAAAAAATTAAAATTAAATCTTATAATTAATGAATTATTTTACTTCGTCTAACGATATCCCTAATGCGTCCGCAACTCCCTTGCCATAAGCAGGGTCAACTTTCAAGCAGTTTCCGATGTGTCTGATTTTAACATGTTTTGGAGCCTCCCCCATGGCACGAGCAGTATTCTCAAATAATGCTTTTTGCTGCTCAGAATTCATCAATCTAAAAAGTTTGCCTGGTTGAGTATAGTAATCATCGTCATCTTCCCGGAAGTTCCAATTGTCTGCTGGACCATTTATAGAAAGTGGTGGTTCTTTGAAACCTGGTTGTTCTTGCCATTCTCCATAGCTGTTAGGTTCATATGCAAGAGTGCTGCCTGCATTATTGTTAACCCTCATTTGCCCATCCCTATGGTAACTGTTTACAGGGCATCTTGGTGCGTTTACAGGTATCTGATGATGATTGACGCCTAATCTGTAACGTTGTGCATCGCCATAAGAGAACAGTCTTCCCTGAAGCATTTTATCTGGTGAAAAGCCTATCCCAGGGACAACATTGGCGGGGTTAAAAGCTGCTTGTTCAACTTCTGCAAAATAATTATCTGGATTTCTATTTAGTTCAAAATACCCAACCTCTATCAATGGGAAATCTTTCTTATACCAGATCTTTGTCAAATCGAAAGGATTGTAAGGCATGTTATTTGCTTGCTCTTCAGTCATTACCTGTATAAACATCTTCCATTTAGGGAAATCTCCACGGTCGATGCTTTCGAGAAGGTCACGCTGATTGCTTTCTCGATCCTTCGCTATTACGGCTTCAGCTTCTGCATCTGTCAAGGTTTTGATGCCTTGTTGACAAACAAGATGGAATTTGACCCATACTCGTTCATTCTTGGCATTAATCATACTAAAAGTGTGGCTACCAAAACCGTGCATGTGTCTAAAAGATAATGGGATACCCCTGTCACTCATAGTGATAGTTACCTGATGTAATGCTTCGGGAAGTGATGTCCAAAAGTCCCAGTTATTTTTTGCACTCCTCATATTTGTACGAGGGTCACGTTTTACCGCGTGATTTAAATCGGGAAATTTAAGTGGGTCACGAAGGAAAAAAACTGGAGTATTGTTTCCAACAAGGTCCCAGTTGCCTTCTTCTGTATAAAATTTCATAGCAAAGCCACGGATATCACGCTCTGCATCTGCAGCACCACGCTCACCAGCAACTGTTGAAAAACGTACAAACATCTCAGTTTTCTTTCCAATTTCAGAGAAAATCTTTGCCTTGGTATACTTTGTAATATCATGTGTTACTGTAAATGTTCCATATGCACCAGAGCCTTTTGCATGCATTCTCCTCTCAGGTATAACTTCTCTATCAAAATGAGCTAATTTTTCAAGATACCATACATCCTGTAGCAATACAGGGCCTCTAGGTCCCGCAGTCATTGTATTTTGATTGTCAGCCACAGGTGCGCCGGCAACTGTAGTCAACTTTTTCTTATTTTTCTCTTCTATTTTAAAACCTCCTTCCTTCATTATAATAAGTTTATCCTCAAATACTTATCGGATATACTTTAAAGTTTAATTAAGAAATAGCAAATATTTATAAATTCTATTTAATAATAAATATTATTTAATAAAGTCTATTGCCTCTTCTTTTCCATTTAGGAATACACTAGTCTCGTATGGTTTTGTTTGTGCTATGGTCTTACCATTTTTGATAACTAAGTATCTCCTAGCAACTAGCCTTATTGCATCTATTGCTGTTGGTGCATCATATACTACTAGGTCAGCAGGAGCTCCTTCCTTAATGCCATAATCCTTGGCGCCAAACGCTTTGGCCGGATTTGTTGTAATCATCTCAATCAATCTCATCATTTCATTGTACCCAGACATCTGGCCGTAATGGACAAAAACAAAGGCCGCCTGCAAAGGGTCTCCAAGCCCAAGAGGATACCATGGATCCATGATAGAATCATCAGCTATAGAGACATTTATCCCCATTGCGTCCATCTCTTTTACCCTAGTGTGGCCCCTTCTTTTTGGATATGTGTCAAATCTTGCCTGAAGAACAGAATTATCAAGAGGATTTGTGACCATATTTAGCTCTGCCTTCTTAATCCATCCTAATAGCTTGAAGGCGTAAGCATTATTGTAAGAGTGCATTGCAGTAGTATGACTTGCCGTGACTTTTCCTTGGTGATTCTTCTTTATTGTTTCTGCTGCTAAAACTTCAACAAATCTTGAATGATCATCATCAGTTTCATCTATATGAAGATCCACCATTTTGCCTAGCTCTTTTCCTAATGAAACTGCAAATATTGCGTCCTTTACACCGTCCTCTCTTGTCCACTCATAATGGGGGATTCCTCCCACTACATCTGCGCCTTTCTCCATTGCCTTTCTCATCAATTCTTCTCCATCGGGATATGAAAAGATTCCTTCCTGGGGAAATGCGACTATCTGAACATCGATATAATTCTTGAACTCCTTTTTAATTTCTACCATAGCATTGAGCGCATTTAGAGAGGGATCACAAACGTCAACATGGGTCCTAACTCTTGTAACTCCGTTTGCAAGCTCCCACTTCAACGCTTTCCTTACCCTAGCCTTGACATCTTCTTTTGTAAGGGTCTTTTTTCTCTCCGCCCATATATCAATCCCTTCTAATAGCGAGCCCCCGAGATTATATCTAGGCTCGCCCACAGTAAGGGCTGCGTCCATGTGCACATGTATCTCAACTAGAGGTGGGGAAACAAATCTTCCATTCAAATCGATTTCTTCTTCACCTTTCTTAGTAATGTTCTTTTTTATCTCAGAAAACTTGCCATTGCAAATCCCTATATCAACTAAATAATTATTATCGTTTAATCTAGCATTTCTCAAAATTAAATCCATATTCTCGCCAAACAGTATTTCTTTTTCAATTAATATAAATTTAATCTTAAGGATTTCAATAAAATAAAAGAAATAGATATAAAAGAAAATAAAAAAGATAGACCAGATGAAGAAAATCACTCTAGAAAAGGTATGGGATGTTTTAACGCCAATTCAGTTACTGGTAATAGGGTATATTTCCATATCAATAATAGGGTCATTATTGCTTATGTTACCTATAGCTTCCTCATCTAGTATCTCTCAAAATTATATTGACGCTCTTTTCACTTCTACTTCGGCTTCAACTACGACTGGCCTTATAGTCGAAGATACTGGAACATATTATTCTCTTTTTGGCCAAGGAATAATATTGCTATTATTCCAGATTGGCGCACTTGGGTATATGATAGGGGTTACATTAATGGTCTTGGGACTTGGAGGAAAAATATCCATCACAGATAGAATACTACTAAGAGAATCAGTTAAGAGACCAACGACAGTTAATATGATATGGTTTGTAAAAATAATAACAGTAATTACATTCACAATAGAAGCTTTGGGCGCTTTAGTGCTCACTCTTTATTGGACAAAAGATTTTGGTTTTAATGATGCTTTGTATTTGGGAGTCTTTCACTCAGTCTCTGCTTTCTGCACCGCAGGATTCTCACTATTCAAAGATGGATTTATAGGATACCAAAGCAGTATTTTATTGAACGTAGTCATCAGCATTTTGTGCATACTTGGGGCAATCGGATTTTTTGTTATCTATGATGTCTTAAGATTCATCGGAGCATCTTATAAAAAGGAACAAAAGAAGCTCTCAGTCTATGCCAAATTTAGCTTCTTGCTAACAATAACCCTAATATTATTCGGATTCATTATTATTTTTATTTCTGAAGGCGATTCAATTATGGCGTCTTTGTTTCAAGCAATATCATCCTCAAGCACGACTGGGTTTAATAGCGTTGATATATCTATTATGGGCCTACCAAGCCTTTTTATCATGATGATCTTGATGTTTATAGGTGCGTCTTCTGGAGGAACTGGAGGAGGTATGAAGTCAAGCACCTTTGGTGTATTAGTTCTATTCACATATTATCTTCTAAAAGGCAAAAAAGACGTAAATATCTTCAAGAGAATTATATCCCCTGAGAAAATAGACAAAGCTTTTGGTATTTTTATAACTTCAATGATTTTTATAGTCGTTGCTTTAGGGATATTGCTTTTCACAGAAGAATTCTCTTTCATTTCACTTCTTTTTGAAATTGTCTCTGCACTTGGCACTGTTGGTCTTTCTCTGGGTATCACTCCTCACCTTAGTTCAATCGGAAAATTAGTAATTATATCACTTATGCTAATAGGGAGAATAGGTCCATTGGCAATAGGATTTTCATTATTGGGTAAACAAAAGGAAATATCTTTTAAATACCCAAAGGCAGATATCTTTGTGGGATAAGAGAAGTGATTTGATGAAACAATTTGTAGTTATTGGTCTTGGGAATTTCGGCATAAATGTTGCAACTGCCCTTCACAAACTAGGAAATCAAGTCTTAGTTATTGACGAATCAGAAAGAAAAGTTGAGCAGATTAAAGATTTAGTTACCCAAGCAATTGTTGCTGATACAACTGACAGGAAAGTGTTATCGGAGTTTGTGGATAAATCTGTAGATGCGGCAATAGTATGTATGGGGGACAATATTGAAGCAAGTGTTATGATTACCCTCTATCTGAAAGATTTAGGTATTGAAAAGATAATAGCAAAAGCAATAAATGAGGATCATGGCCGTATTTTAGGGCTAGTTGGTGCCACAAAGATAATCTATCCTGAAAAAGATGTTGCGATAGAACTTGCAGAAACGCTCACAACACCGAATCTTATTAATTGGCTTCCTGTCGAACCTGATTATAAAATCTTTGAGCTAAAAGCTCCAAAAGAGTATGTGGGCAAGACACTTGCTGAATTAAAATTAGATGATAATTATGGAATACAGGTTATAGCCGTGAAAGAGGGGCCAAAAGGACCTTTTCATCTGATCCCTGGAGGGAGCTTCACTATAACTGAGAATAGCTCTCTTGCCATCATAGGTAAAAATGAGGATATTGCAAAGTTAAAATCAAATAATAAATAAAATATAACAAATACCTTTTTATTTCTAAATCTTCGAATATAATGCATGGATGATGAAGATAAGATTATCCTTGCCGGTCTTG
This sequence comes from Methanofastidiosum sp., assembly GCA_035362715.1. Lineage (NCBI taxonomy): Archaea > Methanobacteriati > Methanobacteriota > Candidatus Methanofastidiosia > Candidatus Methanofastidiosales > Candidatus Methanofastidiosaceae > Candidatus Methanofastidiosum > Methanofastidiosum sp. Next base: position 16,310 of record DAOSDU010000018.1, on the reverse strand, counting down.
GGACTTTTGGAGCTTTAGCATATATTGCTATAAAAGAAATTCAGGAAAGAGATGCTCTGGAAGAAGAATCTAAATCATCCCAAGCTAGTGAAGCCTTTGAAGCAGGGTATACCCTTTCTGAAAAAGAGAAAAAAGAATTTCCAATTTACAAAGATATCCTACAACTGTTATTAGGTAGAAAGTAAATCATCATAGGAACTTTTTTAAGATACTTATCGCATACCCCTCCAATGGATAAAAAGCGAATAGGAGTCTTGGCAATTGTTGGTGCAAGTGTGATGTGGGCTATTGAGCCCATATTTGCAAAACTTGCCTATGCCAATTCTAGCGTTGTTCAGACTTCAGCTTTCAGGGCGATATTTGTAACTGTTGTGGCCTTAATCTATGCACTTTCAACAAATGGGAAAAATATTAAGATTTCTAAAAAAGAATTTTCTGTGATATTCTATATCGCTGTTGTTGGGACTCTTGTTGCAGATCTATTATTTTACTTTGCGCTCACAAAGATCCCTGTTTTAAATGCAGTTTTGATAGGGCATCTCCAGCCTATCTTTATTATACTAATAGGCTATTTTATCTTAAAGGATGAAAAGCACTCAAAATATGATTATGCTGGAATCTTCATAATGATATTTGGGGCTCTACTTGTCACAACTCAAACTTTACAGAATCTACTTATACTGAGAATAGGCACTATGGGAGACCTATTCGTAGTGGGTGCAACTGTATCCTGGGCCACCACTGGCATAGTTGCAAGAAAGTATCTAAAGAATATGAACTGCGGGATAATTACATTTTACAGGTTCCTAATTGCAGCCATATTTTTTTCAATCTATCTGCTCTCCAAATCAGAATTCCATTTTGGAAGTGTAAATCAGATTATAATTGGAATCATAGTTGGAGTCGGTTACATCCTATACTATGAAGGTCTTAAAAGAGTCAAAGCTGCACAGGCTGGTGCCCTAGAATTATCAACACCATTTTTTGCTGCAATCCTTGGATTTCTCGTTCTTGGAGAGTTAGTAACACCCATGCAGATAGCAGGAATTCTTATTCTTTGTATAGGGGTTTATCTACTTTCAAAAAAGGAATAGTTAGAAAAGAATAAGTTTTTTATAGGGAAATCCCTTATTAATTTTGAATAAATGTAGAATTCATATCTATAACTTTGTAAAAGTGCAGATTATATTCAATTTATTGATGTATAGGGATGTTTTGATGAATAATGAAGCTAGAGCCAGAGAAGAAATTGACAAGATGCTTTCTGAGTGCGGGTGGATTGTTCAAGATTATAAGATGATGGATCTCGGCGCTTCAAGGGGTGTTGCCGTAAGAGAGTTCCCACTTCTTACAGGAATTGCCGATTACCTTCTTTTTATTGATAGAAAAGCTTGTGGTGTCCTTGAAGCTAAAAGAGTCGGAATACCTTTGGGAGGAGTTGCAGACCAATCAATAAGATATGTTGGAGGTTTGCCTGATGACATTCCGTCTTATGGTAATCCACTTCCCTTTGTATATGCTAGCACTGGAAAAGAAACTTCATTTGTTGATCTAAGAGACCCAAAATCTCGCTCAAGAAGAATCTTCTCGTTTCACAGACCTGAAAGTTTGAAGGATTTTCTATCTGATGAAAAAACTTTAAGAAGAAAGTTGCAAGAGATGCCCCCTCTAATAACAGAGGGGCTAAGAGATTGCCAAATTGAGGCGGTGACAAACCTTGAAAAATCATTTAAAGATACAAGACCTAGAGCTTTAATCCAAATGGCAACAGGTTCTGGAAAAACTTTTACCGCAATTAGCTTTGTTTATAGATTGATAAAACATTCAAATGCAAAAAGAGTTCTTTTCTTAGTAGATAGGACAAATCTTGGAAAACAGGCCATGACAGAATTCAGCAAGTATAAAACTCCAGATGATGGGAGAAAGTTTACTGAGCTATATAATGTTCAGCATCTCTCTTCAAATGTAATTGATCCGGCAAGTAGAGTTTGTATTTCAACAATCCAAAGAGTGTATTCGATGCTTAGGGGAGAAATCGAAATGGAAAGTGAAGCTGAAGAGCAGTCTCTTTTTGATCAAGATATTGATGGGGCGCCAGTTGATGTTTGTTACAATCCTTTCATCCCGATTGAAACGTTTGATTTTATTATAACAGATGAGTGCCACAGGTCAATTTACAATTTATGGAGACAAGTTTTAGAATATTTTGATGCTTTTATTATTGGGCTTACAGCTACGCCTTCAAAGCAGACTCTCGGATTTTTCAATCAAAATCTTGTGATGGAGTATAATCATGAGAGGGCAGTTGCAGATGGGGTTAATGTTGGGTATGATGTCTACAGAATTAATACGGCCATTACTGAAAAGGGTAGCACCGTTGAGGCAGGGTTTTACATTGATAAAAGGGACAGAGTAACAAGGCAAGTTAGATGGGAGTCCCTTGACGAAGAATTAAAGTATGAGGGACGAGATCTTGACAGATCAGTTGTTGCGCCTGATCAGATCAGGACTGTGGTAAAAACATTCAAGGAAAGATTGTTTACCGACATATTTCCGGGAAGAAAAAAAGTGCCTAAGACTCTAATTTTTGCTAAAGATGATTCGCATGCAGAAGACATTGTCAATATAATCAGGGAAGAGTTTGGCCAGGGAGATGAATTCTGTAAAAAGATTACTTACAGAACAATGGGTGAGAAACCTGAAGACCTGATCGCAAGTTTCAGAAACTCTTACAATCCAAGAATAGCTGTTACTGTTGATATGATATCGACTGGAACGGATATCAAGCCATTGGAGTGCCTTATATTCATGCGAGATGTCAAATCTAGAGTTTACTTCGAGCAAATGAAGGGAAGGGGGACAAGAATAATTAATCCCACTGATTTACAACTGGTAACTTCTGATGCAAGAAATAAAACTCATTTTGTAATTATTGATGCTGTTGGAGTATGCGAAACAGACAAAACTGATTCAATGCCACTTGAGAGGGCAAGAAATGTACCTTTAGAAAAGTTGCTTATGGGTATGGCTTTAAGAAAAAAGAATAAAGATATGATATCCTCTCTTGCAGGTAGACTTTCAAAGATTGACTTAGAGATGAATGAAAAGGAGAAACAGGAGATTCAAAAGATAGCTGGAAAGAACATGAATGAGATCGTAAATGAACTTCTTGACGCCGTTGATCCAGACAAAACTATTGAAACTGCATGTAAGATGTTTGATACGACTGAGCCAACAAAGGAGCAGTTAAACAAGGCCTCAGAAGAGCTTCTAGATAAAGCAAGTAAGCCATTTGACAATCCAAAGCTACGGTCAAAGATTATAGAGATAAAAAAGAAGAACGAGCAGATAATTGATAACATAAGTAAGGATGAAGTTTTATTTGCAGGATTTGATGATCTTGCAGCAGAAAAAGCAAGAATAATTGTTAATAACTTCAAGAACTTCATCGAAGAAAATAAGGATGAATTGACAGCACTTCAGATTATTTATAGTAATCCTTATCCAACAAGGTTTCTAACTTATGACGCTATTAAGGAGCTTGCTGAAGCGATAGAAAAGCCGCCTTACTACCTTACAACAGATAAGTTGTGGGCGGCTTATGAAAAGCTAGAAAAATCGAAAGTTAGGGGTGCTGGACCCCATAAGTTACTTACAGATATTGTATCTCTTTTAAAATTTGAGCTTGGAGAAATTCAAGTCCTTGAACCTTTTTCGTATACGGTGGATAAGAGGTTTGAAGAGTGGATATCAAGCAAGAAGAAGCAAGGTGTGACGTTTACTAGTGAGCAGTTAGAATGGCTAAAGATGATAAAAGACCACATTGCAACTTCAATGAGCATAAATAAAGATGATCTTGAGCAGACTCCATTCCACAATAAGGGTGGACTTGTTAAGGCTAATAAAATCTTTAATGGAAAAATAGATAAGGTCATGGAAGAGCTACAGGAAGCACTGGTGAGCAAGTGAAGGGGGAATTGCCCAAGGGTTGGGTTTGGACGAATTTGGAAATGATTGTTTCAAGTATTTCCAATGGCATAACAGAAAAACAAAATAAAAAAGGATTGGGCATACCAGTAACACGAATAGAAACTATATCTAATGGAACTATTAATATGGATAGAGTCGGTTATTTACAGAATATAGATAATATCCTAGTTGAGAAATATAGATTGTCAATAGGAGACATATTATTTAGTAATATAAATAGTGATTTCCATTTAGGTAAGACAGCTATATTTGAAATTGAAAATGAAGTAATCCTACATGGTATGAATTTACTACGGATAAAGCCTATTAAGAATTATGTTTCGCCTCATTTTTTAAATTATTTATTTAATTATTATAGGTACTCAGGAGTTTTTATTTCAATTGCTCAGCATGCAGTTAATCAATCATCAATAAATCAAACAAAATTAAAAAATTTAGAAGTCCCTCTCCCCCCACTAACCGAACAGCAAAGAATAGTAAACAAAATAGGAGAGCTTTTCACAAATCTTGACAAAGGTATTGAGTCTTTAGAACAAGTCAAATACAAACTTAAAGTATATCGCCAAGCTATTTTGAAATATGCGATGGAAGGAAAACTCACTGAAAAATGGAGAGAAAAAAATAAGGATAAGCTTAAATTTTCCCCGGAAATTAATTCACTAATAAAAGGTAAAATTCAGAATGAAGAATTAGACTATATAAGAAAAATTTGTTTTATTGAGATTCCTAATGATTGGATATGGTCTTCTGTGGGCAATATAGGAGAGGTATTCGGAGGAAAAAGAATACCTAAAGGATACGTAATATCAGACTCAAAGACTAATCACCCCTATATTAGAGTTACTGATTTCAGTAATTATGGGGTAAAAAGAGAAGGATTAAAATATTTGGAAAATGAAATTTATAATTTTATTAAAAGATATATAATTACAAAAAATGATGTTTATATATCAATAGCAGGCTCTATTGGAAAAGTAGGAACTATTCCTGAAGATTTGGATAATGCAAATCTAACAGAAAATGCTGCTAGGATAGTAAGTTCTATTTATAACAACAGATTAATGGCGTATTTTTTAAATTCTGAGTTTTGCCAATTACAAATAAGTAGGTACACAATTCATACTAATCAACCAAAGTTAGCACTTTTCAGAATAAAAAAATTGATAATTCCCCTACCCCCCCTCGAAGAACAAAACATAATAGTTGAAAGAATAGAAAAACTATTTTCCCTTGCAGACTACATTGAAGAAACAGTTGACTCTAAACTAGAGGAATCCAAAACCCTCCGCCAGAGTATCCTAAAAAAGGCTTTTGAAGGAAAGCTTGTCCCGCAAGACCCAAAGGGTGAGCCTGCAGAAATCCTCTTAGAAAAAATAAAAAAGCAAAGATTAAATAAAGAAAAAATAGTTCAGGAGAAGCTGATATAATGTCTAACGAATCAATGGCCGTCCAAAAGTTATGGAACTACTGCAATGTCCTAAGAGACGATGGTGTAAGCTATGGCGATTATGTCGAGCAGTTAACTTACTTATTATTTCTCAAAATGGACGATGAGCAAACTAAACCTCCATTTAACAGAGTATCAAAGATACCAAAAAATCTAGACTGGGAAAGCCTCCTAAAAAAAGATGGCGATGAGCTTGAAGTTCATTATAGGCATATCCTAGAATCCCTAGGGAAAGAAAAGGGTATGATAGGCGTCATCTTCAGAAAAGCCCAGAACAAGATCCAGGACCCTGCAAAACTAAAGAGGCTAGTCATGCTGATAGAAGGGGAAGAAACCTGGATGGGCATGGGCATTGACGTAAAGGGTGCAATCTATGAAGGATTATTGCAAAAGAACGCCGAGGATACCAAAAGTGGTGCCGGCCAGTATTTCACCCCGAGAGCTTTAATCAAATCTATGGTCGAAGTCATAAGGCCAAAGCCAGGGGAAACTATCTGTGACCCCGCATGTGGTACAGGCGGATTTCTTCTAGCCTCGCATGACTTAATCTCAAAATACCCTCTGGACATTGAACAGAAAAAATTTTTGAAAGAAGGAACATTTCACGGCTGGGATATTGTAGATAGCGTTGTGAGGCTTTGCACAATGAATCTCTACCTCCATGGAATTGGCGGAGAGGATAGCCCAATAATAACTGACGATGCTCTTGCCTCAGACCCAGGAGGCAGATTTGACATAGTCCTTACAAATCCTCCCTTTGGTAAGAAGAGTAGCATTACTATAGTAAACGGTGAAGGAAAGATCGAAAAAGAATCCTTGACCTATCAAAGAAATGACTTCTGGGCAACTACCTCAAACAAACAGCTAAACTTCTTGCAGCATGTTAAAACTCTATTAAAAATAAATGGCAGGGCCGCAATAGTCGTCCCTGATAACGTGCTATTTGAAGGTGGGGCTGGGGAAACTGTCAGAAAAAGATTGCTGCAACAGTGTGACGTCCACACACTTTTGAGGCTTCCCACAGGGATCTTCTATGCGCAAGGTGTAAAGGCAAACGTACTGTTCTTTGACAAAAGGCCGGCAAGCGAAAAATCCTGGACAGAAAAACTCTGGATATATGATCTAAGGACTAACATCCACTTCACCCTGAAAACTAATACTTTAAGATATGAAGACCTGGAAGATTTCATAAAATGTTATAATCCAGAAAATAGGCACGAAAGAACAGAAACTGAAAGATTCAAAGCATTTACCTATGAAGAGATCATGAAAAGAGACAAAACAAATCTAGACATCTTCTGGCTAAAAGACAATAGCCTAGGCGATTCAGAAAATCTTCCAGACCCAAAGCTCTTAGCTTTAGAAATTGCAGAAGATTTGGAGTCAGCACTTGACGAGTTTAAAAGAATATATGAAGAATTAGAAGAATAATAAATTAAAGGAGCTTATTCTCCTTCAATATCCTGATAACTTCATCATATACTTCATTTAATTCCTTCTCAGTTCTTGCCCCTGTAATGATGTATTTACCGTTTTTGTAGATTGTAACGTGCTTTCTTTCGCCGTGAATTAAGACCTTCACGAGAAGAGCGGGGTAGGTTTCAGGATTATATTCAGCGTGAACAAAGTCAATAATCCCGTAAGCCTTTACTATATCTACATCGTTTGGAAATCTTCCAGTTGCAACAATATTCGTTATTATAGGTCTTGTCCCAAAGGGTACATCTTTCTTCATCAAAATCATCCTTCATTAGCTATATTATTAGTATTGTTGGCACTAGTATATAAGCTTTTATTTTTATCCTTTTTAGAATATAATATTTTAACTATTTTTTTGATAAAATCAAATGGATAACAGTAATAAATATATATTTAGACGCACATCTAGTATCGACATGAAAAAAATATTATTAGTCACATAGGTGCAACTCTTGAAAAAAGAAGAAAGTACTAAAAAGAACTTCGATAAATCAGAAAAATTACTATTATCCTTAGTTAATAACTTACCCCAAGTATTCTGGTTAACTTCGACTAAAGATTATGAAAAAGTAGAGTATATCAGCTCTTCTTTTGAGGATATCTGGCAAATAAAACCAAATGAGATTTATGAAGATCCCCGTATTTGGACTAAAAACATACATGAAGAAGACCGACAAAGAGTTTCCAAAGAGTTTGAAAGATTCAAAGAAGGAAAAGAAGAATACTTTACAGAATACAGAATTGTCAGAAAAGATGGATCTATCCGATGGATTTTAGATAAAGCATTTTGGATTAAAAATGATCAAGGAAAAATAGAACGCCTTGCAGGTATTGCAGAAGATATAACGGAAAGAAAAAAACATGACGAGAATATAAAGGAAAGTGAACTTCGATACAGAGAACTTTACAATAACATGAGTACCTGCGTAGCTATTTACGATGCCATAGATCAGGGAAAAGATTTTGTTATCAAAGGCATTAACAAGTCAGGAGAGGAGAAAAGCAAAGTAAAAATAAAAGAAATCAAAGGCAAACGTGTTTCAGAAGTATTTCCAAGTGTAAAAGAAATCGGGTTATTTGACGTCTTGAAGAGAGTTTACGCCACCGGTAAACCTGAATATCTTCCAACAAAGTTTTACAAAGATGATAGAATATCCGAATGGGTTGAGAACTATGTTTACAAATTGCCTTTTGGCGAGATAGTGGCCATTTATGATGATGTTTCAGAAAGAAAAAAGGCAGAAGAAGCCTTAAAAGATAGCGAAGATAAGTTTAGAAGTATTTTTGATAGTGCCCAAGATGCGATTTTCATTATTAATAAAGAGGATAGATTCATCGATGCCAATAAAAAAGCTTCAAAAATCTTTGGGTACACTAAAGAAGAGATTCTAAATATGTCTGTTAGCGACTTCCAAGCACCTGAAGTGAAGGGCATTCCTGGAACCCTAATCAAATCAGAATTAGAAAAGTATAAGTGGAACACTTTTGAAGCTCTTGACATTGATAAATACGGAAATAAAATCTCAGTTGAAATCAGTCAAAGTCTTTTTAATTTAAAGGGCGAAGAAGTTGTCATAAACATAGTCCGTGACGTATCTCGAAGGAAAAACATGGAAGATAAGTTGAGGGAGAGTGAACATCACTACAGGGGTATATTTGAAAACTCCCCTATTGCAATATGGGAAGAAGACTACTCCCTTATAAAAAAAGAAATAGATAAACTCAAAAAATCCGGCATCAAAAATATAAAGGAATATTTAGATAATAATATGGATTTTGTAAAAAAGTGCGTTCCACTTGTCAAGATTTTAAATTTCAATCCCTCCGTTTTAAAGCTCTATGGTGCCACTAATAAAAGAGAATATTTGGATAATTTGACTAATATTTTCTCTGATTCCTCTTTTAATGTTTTTAAAGAATCTATGATTTGTATTGCTGAAGGTAAAACTCACTTTTACAAAGAGGACAAAAATCACACAATTGATGGAAAAGATATTGATGTTCTGCTTACTTGGAGCGTTGTGCCCGGATATGAAAAAAATTATGAGAAAGTATATGTATCTACGTTAGACATTAGTGTTCAAAAAAATGCTGAAAATCAAATAAAAGAAAGTGAAAAACGCTTTAGGCTATTATTTGATTCTGTCCAAGCAGGTGTGATAGTCCAATCGGTAAATAGTAAAATAGTGCATGCAAATAATAATGCTTTGGAGAGTTTTGGACTATTAAAAAAGGATATGTTAGACAAAACTTCAACAGACCCCATATGGAATATGGTTTTAGAAGATGGAACTCCTGTTAAAGGGGAGGACCACCCCTCCATGATTACAATACGTACAGGTAAGCCCCTGAAAGACCAAATTAGAGGAATTTATGGTGACGATCCTAATAAGATGCGCTGGTTAAAAATAAACACACGGCCGATTATTGATGAAAAAACAAATACTTTTGAAGAAGTGCTAATTACTTTTGACGATATTACTGATTTGAAAAAATACGAGAAGAAACTTAAAGAAAGCGAAGAGAAATACCGCAGAATAGTTGATACATCTAACGAAGGTATCTGGGCCATTGATGAGAATCACGTCACTACTTTTGTCAATCCTAAAATGGCAGAAATGCTTGGATATTCCCCTGAAGAAATGCTTGGGCAAAGATTTGAGAATTTTATTTTCAAAGAAGATTTGACTGAACTATCAAATAAAATGAAATTAAGAAGGGAAGGATTATCAGAAGTCTATGAAAGGCGATACATAAAAAAGAATGGAGAAGGATTGTACGCCAATGTGTCTGCAACGCCAATGTTTGACGGGCATGGGAATTTCAAAGGCTCGTTTGTAATGATAACTGACATTACTGAAAGAAAGAAAAACGAAATGATAATTGAGGAGCTAAACGATAATCTAAAACTCTTAAACAAGATATTAAGGCATGATATCTCAAACGATCTAACAGTTGTAAGTATTGCCATTGAAATGATGGCAACAAAAGAGGAGAATATAAAGAATAAGGCATTCAGTGCAATTAATAGGAGTGTCAATCTAATTGAAAAAATAAGAATTCTTGAGTCTACAATGAGTACAAAGTATACTTTAAAAAAGATTAACATAGATCAAGTTCTGAACGTCATAAAGAAAACATATCCCTCTGTCAATGTCAAAATAAGTGGGGAATGTGATGTAATGGCAGATGAAGCTTTTATTTCTGTTATAGACAATATAATCAATAATTCTATTACCCATGGTAAAACAGATAGAATAGATATAGAAATAAATTCAGACGAAGATTTATGCTGGATGAAAATTAGTGACTACGGCAAAGGGATTCCTGATGAGATAAAAGATAGAATATTCGATGAAGAGTTCAGTTACGGGGAAACTAGAGGCACAGGGTTAGGGCTCTACATCGTGAAGAAAACTATTGAGAGATATGGTGGAAGTATAAAGTTGGAAGATACACATCCTAAAGGCGCTACTTTTATTATAACTTTAAATAAGAGTAAATTATAGATATAAAATACCTTTTTTGAAAAATAAAGTCAATTTATAAATTAAATCCAAATCGGAATTATTTTTGGATGTTATAGAAGATTGAATTATTTTCCTCCTTACTCTAGAATATTATAGTATAGAGTATTATTCAGTTCATGGGTAGAAGAAAACGATATCTCCAATCAAGACTTGATTATTACCTTAAGAGTTCTGTGCAGGAGATAATTCCTTCAGAATGCGGAAAAAGATTCTACAAAGAAATCAACTGTTCTCTTCTTTCAGAAATCAATGTTTCTGACAATTATTCTTATTTTAGATGCAACTATAGAAAAGGTATAGAATACCCAAAAACTGGTTTCTGCTTTTCTTGCCCTTTAAAAAATCTTGAAGGGATCTGGATTGGCGTAGATATTGATATGAAAGATAGAAAAGAATACCTACAAAGTCAAATTGATCCCCAGTGGATTTGCTTTGGAATAAAATAATTATTTTTTATTTTGTTTAATTGATTCCCTGGCCGAGTGAAAAGCATCGTAGAGCAATTCTTTAAATTCTTCTCCAACATCATCCCATGTCCTCTCTTCTTTTGTTTTACTTTGAGTAGATACTTTCTTCTTTGGGGATTCCCAGGAGGAGCCAGAAAGTATCGATATATAGCCCCCCAAAAGAACAAGCAAGAATATTATTGGGTAGAGAAATGGAAATAATTTTGAGAGATTATCAAAAGTATTTATCTCTGAAAGATTCCCGACTAGACGAAATATTTTGAAGAGAAAGTTAAGAAGGAAAATACTACCTATCGCATTGAATATTGGCGCAGGCAAGTTTCCAGGAAATCTAAAACTCCCAAAAACTTCACCTATTGTGAAAATAATTGAGAATACAAAGATTAGCCATATATTGTTATTAAGTAGCCTTACAACTTCAGCGAGTATGTTACTATCAAAAAAGTCAAGAGAAATATTGAGAAATCCGAGTATTATAAGAAACACTATAAATGATATCAAATCACGTATAACAATCCTAGCTGGTGAGTGACCCTTTTCTTTATTTTTTTCTGAATCATCTTCTGCCATTCTAATCACTTGAGAATATAGTATTCATTGAGATTATAAATTTTATTCTTAACAATCTACTTATTGAAAAAAAGTATCCTTGATATCGGCTAATTTGATAATAACAGCCTTATTTTGCAAAATCAATTTCTTGTACTCAAAGTATCATTTGTATTTCTCCAAGAATTTTCTAGTTTCTTCGGTGTCCATCCAACCTTGATCCAGTTTTTTAATCAATTCTTCAATTCTTTCTACTTGCCTCAAAATTCTAGTCCTAGTTTTTTCATTTTGTATCTCGACTTGCGTAAAGCCACTTAGTATTGCCAAGGGATTCCTTATTTGGTCGACAAGATGAGCAAAATATTCCAGATTTTCTTCTAGTTGCTTTTCAGCTTTTCTTCTATCAGTCATATCTAAAACTAAAGTTATGAATCCTTTGGAAAAGTCATTGCTATCTAAGGAACTATTTATAATGTAAACTTCTTTTATTTCTCCTGATTTAGTCACAAAATTTGTTTCAAGTTCAGCGATGTCTTTTTCTCGTGGATTTTTGTAAAGAATTTTTCCAGCTCTCTCGTACTCTTCCTCAGATTCATAAAGAAATCTTGGAGATTTGTTCAAAAGTTCATTGATTTTATAGCCTGTAATTTTTTCCATGCCCTTGTTTGACCAAATCCATATTCTGTCCTTGAATAGATTAATCCCAATTGGGGCCGCCGTAATTATTCCACTTAAAGTGTTTTCACTATCTTTTATTTTCTCTTCAAATACTTTCCTTTCTCTAATATCCCTTATAACTCCAACTGCAAGGTCTTCTCCTTTAAGGCGAATTTTTGAAGTGCTGACTTCAACTGGAATTTTATTTCCATATTTATCAATATCAATTGATTCAAATATTCTATCTTTATAAAGTTCAAATTCTGATTTTATTACAGTTCCAGGAATACCTCTTACTTCAGGTGCTTGAATATCCGGCAGTTTCAATGATAAAAATTCTTCTTTTGTATATCCAAAGATCCTAGTTGCTGTTTCATTTGAATCTATAATTTCATCTTTGCAATTGAAAATAAGGATTGCATCATTGGCCTTTTCAAAGAATATTCTGAACTTCTCTTCACTGCCCTTCAGATCTTCTTCTAATTTTTTAAACATTGTATAATCTGAACCGACAGACAATATTGCAGTTAGATTTCCTTTTTCATCTAGAATTGGCTTATTTGTCCAGTGAATCCACACCCGCTCTCCGTTTTTCTTGATATTTTCGTTGATACTTATACCGTGTTTTGCTGGATCTTTAAAAATATCTAAAGCTAAGTTTTGAAGGTTTCTACCATCAGAGTCTATTCGGGGCAGAATTGTTTCATCCCAACTTTTTCCGATTAATTCCTCTTCAGTATAACCAAAGAAATTTAATCCATATTCATTCATTGAAATAATCCTACTATCTTTATCAAATTTTGATATAATACTATTTGAATTCTCAACAAGTTCCTTGTATTTCTCCTCACTTCTTCTCAAGAATATCTCAATTTGTTTTCTTCTATTTAGTTCATCTTGAATTCTATTCAAGGATTTAGAATATGCAACGGCAACTGCAACTTCAGAGGCCAATGTCTCAAGCATTTCTACATCTTCTTTGGTATATTCGTCAAGATTTTGACTTTCAGTGTTTAATATGCCTAAGACTTCATCACCTATTTTAATGGGAACACAAAGTTCGGAATTAGGGATATTTTTTCCAAAGAAATTTATAAATAGCTTATCTTTTTTTGTATTATTTGTAAGATAAGTTTTTCCTTCCCTAGCAACGAATGGAACTATTCCTTTTTTTGAATTAATGTCAAATACTATTTTGTCATGTTCGGGCAATCCTAGTGAGACAATTGCTTTCAGCTCATTACCTTCTCTTAAAATGAAAAATGCAGTGTCAAATTAAGAGTATTTTTCATTACTTCTACGGTTTTTTCAGCGATTGTATCTATATCATTTGTTACTGCCAATTCTTTAGAAAGTTTATGTATTCCGTTTAATTTTTCTTCGGTTCTTTTTCTTTCGGTTATATCCCTTGTTATAGCCTGAAATCCAACAATTTTATTTTCTTTCTTTATTAAATCAACTAGAATTTCACCAAAACATATACTTCCATCTTTTTTTATCCATGAAGATTCAAAACTTGTGGCAGATTTATTTCTTAAAAGATTGCTAAATATTATTATATAAGAAGGCATATCACTAATCTTCAAAAATGGTAACTTAGTGAAATGTTTACCAATTGTTTCTTCTTTAGAATAACCGGTAAATTTTTCATATGCAGAATTAGATGAAGTAACAAATCCTTTCAAATCAACAGTAACTATGCTATCTGGTGAATGCTCAATTATTTCCCTATATTTGTTTTCACTTTCACTTAATTCCTTTTCGATTGCCTTACGATTGATTATATCCTGCATAAAACAGAGAGTTTGCTTGAACTTGCCTTTACTATCGTGGATAATTTTCCCATTGAATAATACAAATACTTTTGAGCCGTCTTTTTTAATCATTTCAAATTCTACATCACTTATTTGGCCCATTTCTTTAAAATTAGGAAAACATTCTTTAAAATGATCTTTATAATTATCAGAGAGAAAATCGCCAAATGATTTTCCAATGACATATTCTTTTGAATATCCTAAAATATCAAGCCATGCACTACTGACATTAACAATATGTCCGGATTCATCTAAGGATTGGATTGCAAATGGAGATTTTTCAAAGAATAAATCAAGTATTTGCGAATCAATTTCGTTTTTATTACAATTCTCCATTCTAGCCCCCTCTTAAGTAAGACAATTATGCTTTCTTTAATCTCAAGATAAAGATGGCCCCACTAGGCTTATTATCCTCTACTATAATCTCTCCGCCATATTTTTCTAGGATATTTTTGACGATGTAAAGTCCTAAGCCTGTACTTCTCGAATCGCCATAGCTAAATCCTTCCTCAAATATCCTGCCTTTTATCTCATCAGGGATCCCTTTACCGTAATCGGTGATCCTTACCTCACATATTTCGTCGGTGCATGTGGTACTGATGTCTATTCTGTCCGTTTTTCCGTGGACTATAGCGTTTCGTATGATGTTGTCAAATACCGGCTCAAGAGCTTCATCTGCTATCACTGTTCCGCTTCCTTTGATATTAAAAATTGTTTCAGGGTAAGTTTTGATTATCCCTTCGATAACTTTCTTTACATCAAAATTTCCAGTTGTTTTTTCATTAGAAGCAGCGAACTCTAGTCCCCTTATTCTTTCTATGAGATCCACACTCTTTGCAATCGACCTTTCTGCTTTATCCTTCAGAACTTCATCTTTTGTTTCCATTAGTTGTAAGGCCATAGATGTGACTGTCAAATTATTGGCTATGTCGTGCCTTAAAATCTTGTTTAGAATACTCAAAGTCTCATTTAATCTCTTGATATCATCTTCAGCTTTTTTCCTGTCGGTAATATCAGTGCCAACTGAAAACAATCCAATTAAGTTATCATTTTCGTCTTTTATTGGCCTATTGGTCCATAACACCCATACACGTTCTCCATTTTTCTTAATATGCTCATTAATATTCTGAGGATATTTTTTAACATTAGAGAATACTTCTAAAAGCAAATCATCGAGATGTCTCCCTGTTGATTCAATCACAGGAGTTATTAAACCAATAAAATTCTTTCCAAGAAGCTCTTCTTCTTTGTAGCCAAAGAACTTCAATCCAAACTCATTCATTGAGAGTATGTTCCCATATTTGTCGTATTTTAAAATAATACTATTTGCGTTTTCTACTAATTCTCGATATTTTTTTTCACTTTGCTTAAGTGCATCTTCTGTTTTTTTCTTTTCTGTTATATCCATAAACAAAGTGGCAAACTTTCCTTTTTCAGGACTAAATGCAGATACATCGAAATATTTATCAAATTCTGAAGAATATTGGCTAAATCTAACTGGAATGTCTTCTAAGGCCACCTTGCCATAAGTTTCAATCCAATACTTTTCGGTTTTGGGAAAAACTTCTAATACAGTCTTACCAATGATTTCTTTTCTTTTTACCCCTAGTATTGTCTCAAACTCGGGATTTATATCAAGAAATCTGAAATCACAAGGTATTTCATCTTTATCCAAGATAATCTCATGTAAGGCGAACCCACTAAGCATTCTATTAAATAACAATGAATATTTTCTTTCGCTTTCTTTTAATCTTTCTTTTTCTTGCTCAAGTTCATGTTTTTTCAAGATATGATCGAGGTCTGTTTCTATGACTGTTTTAAACTCCTTTATCAAATCCTTGTAAGCAATAGCTTTTGGGTTATCTTTGTAATCAAGAACACAAATAGTTCCAAAAATTTCGCCACTAGGCCACTGAATAGGAAATCCAAGGTAGTATATCATTCCGAGAGGGATATCTGGATTGTGATCCCAATTAGGATCTTTAGTAGCATCAGAGACCAACAGAGACTCACGTTTTTGCATAACAGTTTCGCAGTAAAGGCCTGTATTTAGATTAGCCTTTTCGCCTTTATGGTAAGGATTTTTTTCAGTTTGACTAGATATAAAAACTTCAATTTGTGGTGGATCAACCTTCATTATCAGTCCAGCTGGAACCCCAACAATCTTTGCCATAATATTTACTATTCTCTGCCATTTGTCCATTATCTCCTTAGGAATTTCGGGGTTAATTGGGATATTATTGCGCATTTTTCATCAAGTCTTAAACCTATTTACTACGGTAATATTTTACTAGTACAGATATATAAATATATGGAAAAAAGAGGCTGTGGGACATATTAACCTGCATTTAGATTCAAAAGATTGTGCCAGAGCGCA
>DAOSDU010000017.1 GCA_035362715.1 Methanofastidiosum sp. | reverse complement strand
CAAATTCTCTAACTGCTTCTTTAGGGGGAAGTAAGTCATTACTCATTATTAAATATCCAAGTATTTGCTCCGGTTCTTTAGAAATAAGCTCTTCGGCATATTTTTCATATTTTTTAATACTTTCGGATAAATCGAATTCTATTTTTGTACCTTTAATCCTAATATCCTTTTTTAATCCAGAGTATATGTTTTTCATTTCTTTTTCTTTTTCAATATTTCCGCTTTTATTGTAATTGTCCATTGACTTTAAACAATAGTCTGATGAAACCAAAGGACTATTTAGAGTTCTTTTTGTTAAATCTTCATATTTTTTTCCAATTTCATCTCTCCACTTAGCTGTATTCTCTTTTAGTTTATGATCTATTCTCTCCCCTAATTCTAAGAACGCTATTGCACTATGTGGGTCTTCTTCTAGCGTTAGGGACAATTCAAGACAAATCCGATTAATGCCTCTAAAATCTTCTTTAGAGAATCCTTTTTCATTTAACATTATTCTAATTATTTTTAGTATTATGCGTTTCGACATGTTTCCGCAATCTTTATGATCAAAAATGATTCTTTTAAATTCCAATTTAATTTCTTCTATTTTTTTCTTGGAGTTAAATCCTAAATTACATGCACTTTCGATTGAAATTATCAAGTCACTCCAGAATTTAGCATCTTGATTTTCTTTTACCTCTTTTTCATATCTCCTTGTTAGAACCAAATATGCGTCTACAGCAATTTCTGCATAATTTCCATGCTTTTCAGGGCTATCCCATAAAATATGGGCGTATCGAGCAATTAGTATTGGATTTTTTGTTTCATCTAACCTCTTTTTGATATATCCATAAGTATCTACTGTAAATTTATTCATTTCTGGGATGTTAATTAAATTACCTTTATCATCATAATTTGAGTATTTAGGTATTAATCTACCGCCCTTAATCCCAAAATTAAGAAAATCAATTTCCCATTGGACTAATTTTGCTATTTCTTTTTTATCTTCTTCATACAGGCTATTTCTAAGAATTACCATCGAATCAAAGATATTAGCATTATTTATCTCATGAAAATATTTTAGATCTATTTCCATATATTTATGCATTGATTCCAAATCTCTAAACTCAACCATTTTCCACCCATTTAATAAACAATTGTTTTGTTTAATTATTATTTTTTAAATCAATTTATATGTGTTGTTTTAATTTTTCCTTTCTTTGGAAAAGAAGCAGAATTTGTTATAATTTTGGATTAGACAAGACAATTAATAAGTGAGTTGGGATTTTGAAGATTGATGGGAGAATTAGGATAAAAATAAGAAGGATTATTAATATCATCTCCTGAATTAATCAGTTTAAAAGAAAATATTTATTTCTTATTTATCTTAAAAGGAATTTTTATTTTAGTACTCCTATTTATAATAAATATTTCTCTACTTTTATTTTCATTGAATTTATTAGAAATAACATCTGCATAATAACAAAAAGTTAAAAAAATAAAAGAAATTAAAGCAATTGACTCTTGGTAAAATATATATTTCATCTGTAAATAAATCTTATCTTCTTCGATTGTAGCCATAAAAAGAAGACAAAAAATAATTGTAAAAAGAAGGCCCGTCGTAGTGGCTCCATGTAGTATTCTTATATTTCTAGGGGGTCTTCTTGTATATCCTTTCGCTAAAAAGATACTCAAAGCAACAAAAAACAATCCAATTAACGTTGCATTTACTTGTGCTATAGAACTATAAAAATAATAACTCCTTGTAACCGTCAGATTATGAATATAAGTGTGAGAAACATTATAATCGATTTCTTTTATATTTTCCGACGTATTCTGTAAACCCATATAAAAATAATTACTAACTGGAATAGAAATGATACTAGCTATAATAATAACTCCATATAATATTTTTCTATTGTCTAATATCTTCACAAATATAATCGGATATAATGGTATAAATAATTATCCGTTAATTCCATAAGAGCAAACATTTTTAAAGAATATTAAAAATAAATATGTAACGTAAGGTAGAATATTATGAACACAGAACAAATAGAAATTAGGGCCATTACTGAGGATATTATTGACATGGAAGATTTATCTTCATTTATCTATAGATTGAATATTATTTATAAATTTTGTTATTTTAGTATTATTCAAAAAGAAGTAAGGTATGGATTTCCTTATTATAGACTTCCAAAAATTGAAAAAGACAATAGATTAAAAATATCAAATATTTCTAAAGGCTCATTTACCTTCTATTTAATCCTACCCTTGATTGCATCTTTATATTTAATAATGGTTAGTATATTTGACATAATAGAAAAATATCAAGAAGGATATTTCCCAGAATATGTTTTAAGAAATAATATAGAAAATGATCTAATAAATATTCAAGGATTAGATTATCAAACTAGAAAAAGATTAGTAACACAAATATATTATTTAATTAGGGTAAATATTAAAATAAAAAGGAATGGCAAAAATAATTAAACTCCTTGCTCGTGTGATATTATGCAAGATACTGAAAGAAAAATAAAAGAAGAAATTGAAGAATTGATTAGAGAAGGTAAAGAGATAATAAGAATTTCTTCAAATTCTCCCGCAGATTTAAAGGGTAGTAATCTTTCTTGGATTTCTTCGTGGGTAACAAAAACTGGACATTTAATTTTATCTGTTGTAACAAAAGAAAGTGAATTCTATAAACAATATTCTTCAAGGTTAGATGAAAAAGATTTCTATGGAATTCATTCTAATCATTATGTTCACTTAATCCCAATTTTGGGTTCTTTAGAGGCTTTGTATGATGCCTTAAATAAAGGCCTCTTAGGGGATGTTCGGAACTATATTAGGGCTGAAATATTCACTGATTTCTTAGAAATGGCAGAATATTTTTTAAAAAAAGAAAAAAAAGATCCAGCGGCAATATTAATAGGTGTTGTTCTTGAAGATTCTCTTAGAAAAATCGCAATAACTAATAATATAGATATTTTTAAAGATAATGAAAAATATAAAAATCTTGACGCCTTAAACCAAGAGTTATATTCCAAAGGAATATATAATCTACTAATAAATAAACAGATTACTAGTTACGGCGAAATAAGGAATAAGGCAGTCCATGCAAATTTTGACAAATACGAGCTAAAAGATGTTGAAAGAATGTTATCATTTGTTAAAGATTTCTGTTCTAAATATATGTCATAACCTAATAGACGCCATATTAAACTCCAGACTGAGGAATACAAGCTAAATAAGATTCCCTAAGCTCTTTTGGATCTACATGGCCATAGATATCAATAAATCTTCTAAAACAATACCGCATTAGCTTTAGTAAAAAGTGCGGGGGAAGGGATTTGAACCCCTGGACCCCTGCGGGAATAGATCTTGAGTCTATCGCCTTTAGCCATGCTCGGCAACCCCCGCGTAATGAAAAGTTGATTATGGGAATATAAAAAGGTTTCTAAGTCTTAGTTTTTAGCTCCCTTGAGATATAATAAAATCTTGTAAAGACCGTTATATAAACAACAATCAAAAGAATATAAAGCCCTATCTCCAAATTGATGAAAGAAAACACAAATATTATCAGTATTCTCTCTGCCCTCTCACCAATTCCTACCCCCATGACTTTTACCCCAAGAGCCTCTCCCTTGGCACGCATATAACTAATTAGATATGCTCCAACCATTATTACAAAGCAAAGAGCAAGATCATGTAATAGTCCAATCCCAAGAAGTATTATTCCGTCTCCTACCCTGTCAAATGTTGAATCTAAAAAGCCGCCAAGAACAGTTGTCTTCTTAGTATACTTTGCAACTGAGCCATCAACTAGATCAAGAAACCCTGAAACGGCAAGTGTAATTGCTCCGATATAGGGTAATCCGAGGTAATAATAATAGCCTGAAAAGAAGACAACAACTAAACTGATTGTTGTTATGACATTTGGTGGCAGGAATCTAAAGATTCGCCCGATAAAGTTAACAATTGATACAAATGATTTATTCTTACGGATGTTATTAAGCATGCCTTTAGAATTAATTAAGTCTATTTAAATCTTTTTTATCCTAATTTTATCGGGACAATCATCGTAGATATTACAAATAGTATTATAGCAACTAGAACCATAATCCAATGTTTTCTATCAATAGGTGTTATCTCATCCATTGAGCCAGGATGTCCCCTGTATGCTAGATAAATTCCTATTACTCCCCATAGGCTCCAGCCAGCCCATGTAAATATTCCTATGCCAAATAATGAGGCTGCAACAACAAATGACAGATATCTGTGATGGATAGGCCCTAATACAGCTCTTGCAATGTGGCCACCGTCCAGTTGGCCCATAGGGATTAGGTTAAGCATAGTTACAAATATTCCGGCCCACCCAGCAAAAGCTACAGGATGCAAGTAAAGGGAATTGCCCTCAGTCACAATTACAAGTGATTCAGCAATAAACCTAAAGATTAGCGGCTCACCCAAAAACATTGAGCTCTCGCCAAAGATTGTTATGGGAACAATAGGCGACATCATAACTCCAACTATAGTTATTGGTATCGCTACAAGCATGCCGGCAAGTGGGCCTGAAAGACCCAACTCAATAGCACTATTCTTACTTGGGATAAACGATCTTATGTTTATCACAGCCCCCATTGTGCCAAGAATGAAGGGCGCTGGTATGAAATAAGGGAGTGTCGCATCAACGCCATTTCTTCTTGCAACTAGGTAATGGCCCATTTCATGTGTTCCTAGGATCACCATTATCGAAAAAGAAAATGTTATAGCCCCTATCCAGGGATTTGTCATAAATCCGTAATCAACATGTGGCACTGACATGAAATAGCCAGCAACTGTAGTTGAAATAATTGTTAAGAAAAATAAGATTAGATTTTTTCTATATGAGAAATCTTTTTTTGGCAGAGAAGTCCTTAGGACAACAAAAAGCTTCCCATTTTCTTTTCTTATAAATGGATAAAAATTTATCTTTTCAAAGGAAGAAATTATTTCCTCAGGCTTTTTGAAAAGTTCCCTTACCTCAAATAAAGCAGAATAATTATCGGTCTTGATATTTCCATATGAGAAATTTTCATTTGCAACCTTCATTATGTCCTGTAATTGTACCGGGAGTTCGTTTAGTTCTTGGACAATAACTAGCGATTTGCATGATGGGCACCTATCATAATCTTTTGCTTCAGCTAATAGGTACTCCTTATAACTACATTTCTCGCATCCGAGTATCTTGACCATAAAGAATTCATATTCAAATTACTTATAAAATTTCCCCAATATGCAAAAACTTATTTATCCATTGCCACAATTAAGTATGGGGGTAATATGGACACATATATTATTGATTCAAATTGTAAATATTATGGTCTCGATACGCCAATTCTTATGGAAAATGCCGGAAGAGGGGTAGCATCAGAAATAGAAAAGAGGTTTGGAACAAGAAATAAAATCGCAGTTTTTTGTGGTCTTGGTAATAATGGCGGGGACGGATTTGTATGTGCTAGATACTTATCTAAAGAGAATAGAGTTACAGCGTACCTAGTGGGGGATCCACAAAACATCAAAGAAGGTGCTGCCCTCTCAAAATGGGAGCTTCTGAAACATATTGACATTGAAAAAATACTTCTTAAAGATTCATGCGATATAGAAAAGATACGTCCAGACTTTGAAATCTACGTGGATGCAATATTCGGCGTTGGTGTCAAAGGAACACTTAAGCACCCATACTCCGATGTTATCAACAGGATTAATGAGATTAATGGGATCAAGGTATCCATTGATGTCGCATCTCCATATTTCATGCCAAATGTTATTATCTCGCTCCATACCCCCAAGGAAGGCGCCACTACCGTTGTCGATATAGGGATCCCAAAAGAATTTAATAATTTGACTGGCCCCGGCTATGTCAACAAGCTGAACTCTAGGTCTACTGACTCGCACAAAGGTGATAATGGTAAGGTACTAGTAATAGGAGGATCAAAAGAGTATCACGGGGCGCCAATCTATTCCTCTCTTGCAGCATCATATCTTTCTGATCTCGTCTATGTCGCATCACCCAAGAAATGCTCTAAAGTAATAAAATCTTATTCTCCAGATATGATAGTCTTTCCAACTGAAAAGAATCATTTCATCCCCGAAGATATTGAGCTTCTAAAAAATCTTTCAGAAAAAGTTGATTCAATCTTGGTAGGCATTGGGATGGGCAGAGACTCAGAAACAGTTGAAACAGTGTTAGAGTTTCTAAAAAGTATATCGTGTAAGAAAATAATAATAGATGCCGATGGGCTTTTTGCAATAAAAGGAAATCTTGATATTTTAAAGAAAAATGACGTATGCATAACCCCCCACCACTCTGAATATAAGATGGTTTTTGATGAGCCTTTGACCCATGATAATATTTTAACTAACTCAGAAAAATACCAGACCACAATTGTCACTAAGGGAAAAGTTGACCTCATATCGGATGGTAAAAAAGTTATAAAAAACTTCACGGGAAACTCTGGCATGACCACAGGGGGGACAGGTGACATTCTTTCAGGGCTTATAGCAGCCTTTGCAGCAAAAGGAACTATTATTGAAGCCTCGTGTGCGGGAACCTTCCTAAACGGGATTGCTGGGGATATTACCGCAGAAGAGATAGGTATAAACTTCAGGAGTTCGGATATGCTAAAAAGGATTCCAAGAGCCTTGAAATTCTGCGGGAAATATTAATTTATTTCCCACAACTGCACTTGAGATAATTAACAGTCTCTTTAGCCCATTCGAGCGCCGCATCAGGGCTATTGGCAGTTATAATTTTTCCATCCTTTACAACATTCTTGTCTTCGAAAATCACGCCTTCTTTATCAAAAATATCGGGACCTCCCCAGACAGTTGCTCTTTTGCCCTTAAGAACTCCAGCTCTTGCCATGATATTTGGGGCATAACATATCCCGCCCAATAGGGATAACTTTTTTTCAGCTTCCTTAATGTATTCATGAAGTATTTTATCGTCAGCAAGATTAAAGGTTCCTGGGCCACCAACTAATAGAAAGGCATCATAATCTCCTATATCAATATCTTCAAATCCAAGGACTTCAATAATCTTCCCAAACTTGCTCCAAGCTGTTCCTTTATCATGAGAAACAACATTTACTATGAATCCTTTTTCTTCAAATACCGATTTAGGAACAAATAGCTCCTCATCCCTAAATCCCTCTTGTGCAACCCACATCAAAATGCAGACCATATTTAAATCCCCTATTACTAATTAATAATTGTTTTATATTGCAATTATCTCATAACCCTCTTTCATGTATCTTGCCATGCTTGGGTGGCCAAATAATTCGTCGCATAGATTTAGGTTTTGTTTTTTCGCCTCTTCAATAGTCCCGTTCTTTGTTGCACATGCTTTACATAAGCAGTCTATTAGCCCTTCGTCTTTTGTCCTTACGTAATAGTAGTGTAGCGGATTACCTGCCTCATTTAGTTTTCCAATAAGTCCAGTAGCTGAACCTTCAATTATCAACTTTGTATCGTACCCTTTCGCATGAAACTCTAAGGCATTTATCAAGGCATGTATAAAACACATTGGATCGCCATTAAAGGCAAATATTGCAATCTTTTTCTCCATCCAGAACTCAGTCATTTTTATCACCTTCCATATTTTGCTTGTTTTGGGATTAATTAATAATATACCTTATTTTTCTATAATATTTTAATTAATAAGGAATCTCCCTCTATTTTTATCTCATACTTTTCTTCATCATTAATCTTAAGTTTTAACAGTGGTATTTTAGGCCCGGAAACTACATTTCCCGTTGTAATGTCAAACTTAGAGCCATGTTTTGGGCAAGTTACAATATTCCCCTCCAGTTTTCCTTGAGAAAGATCCCCCGCTCTATGGGTGCATTTGTTATTAATGGCGTAATATTTCTCGCCAAAATTAGAAACTAGAATATCTTTTCCTTCGACTTCAAACTTCTTCATAGTGCCGTCTTTAACATCAGAAATTTTACCTATCTTGACAAATCCCATAATATCCCTATATTAAGTAGGATTCAATCTTATTAAGGTTTATTATGGATTAACGCAAAGATTTAATCGATAAAAAGTAATATTAAATTAAGTTCTTATAAAAATAATAAAAAAAAGAAAAGATAAAAATATCTTTTCTTAAATTAATTCCCGTGTCCTTTATAGCGTATCTTTTTTAAAGGCCCTTCGTAGTAGATTTCTACTTCTTCATTAAGATATTCATAAAGGTACCTTTCAACGGTACTTCTGGGTATGTCCGTATCGTTAACAAGTTCCTGAATGAAGTAGTCTCTTCCGCTGTTCAGCTTTTGCTTTAGAAGGATCCTTAGTTCATTAATACGCTTTTCTCTAGTTTCAAATTGTCTTCTCCATCCCATATTTTTTCACCTTTTAGTGCTAACTATCATCTCTCAATTGTTAGTTACTAATATTGATTATCATTAGTATATAAATCTTTTGGTTTTATAGCTCATCATTAATGCAATATTTATATAATTTAATGATTAAATATTTTTAATTATTGATTTACATTTTTTTAAATATATTAATCGATTAAAAATATGGGGTCAACCGAAACTTTTAAATAATAACGAATATATATTCATTTGGTGATAAAATGTGGGGAAGAACATTCAATAGAGGATTTCATGCCCATTGTGGCAGGAATCTGTACGAGCCTAGCTATGGAATTGCAGGTCTTGGAAGGGGCCGAGGTGGCCTTGGGAGAGGGCCATGCGCATATTTACTAGAGTCAGAGCTCGCTAAAGAGGGAAAAATCTGTAAAGAAGAAGAAAAAAAGATTTTATTGGACAACATAGATTTTTTGAAGAAAGAGATCCAACAGTTAGAAACAAGATTAAATAAAATTTCAGAAGATGTGGAATAAAATGGTAGGTTTTAGACACGTTAGAGGTCCAGAAGGAGAATGTATCTATACCAAATGCGGCCACAAAGAATCACATGAAAGAGACACTCCTTGTTTATCTAAGAAGTGTCCAAAATGTAGCGCTGTAATGATAAGGTATTCCTTAGGAGGGTTAAGATGAGGATAGCTATATCTTCAGCAGGTACAGACCTCACATCCCAAGTAGATCAGAGATTTGGCAGGTGCAGTTACTTTTTAATAGTTGATGTCGAAACAAATAATTTTGAAGTATATCCAAACTCTGCCGCGTCTGCATCCAATGGTGCAGGTATAGAGGCGGCAAAGAATCTTATTAAGAAGGGCATAAAAGCAGTAATTAGTGGAAACATTGGGCCAAACGCATTTCAGATTCTACAAGCTGAGGGAATAGAAGTTGTGCAAGAATTTAAAGGAACGGTAAATGAAGCAGTTAAAATTTTCAAGGAAGGTAATTATTCTAAAGCTTCATCACCTAACGTTAATACACATTCAGGATTAAGAAGGTAGACGATCACATGAAACTTTGTTTTCCAACAGAAGGTAATGCAGGATTTATTGAATTAATAGGCGAACATTTTGGAAGAACTCCTACTTATACCATATATGACCTTAAGTCTCATGATATCAAAGTCATTGAGAACACAAGTGAACATATGGGAGGGATTGGATATCCGCCAGAACTTATGAAAAAAGAAGGCGTTGATATTCTTATATGCAGGGGTTTAGGCAGAAGAGCACTAAGTATGTTTATTGAATACGGAATTGAAGTATATATTGGGGCAACAGGAAGCGTTGAGGACGCTATATCTGATTATAAAAATATGAAACTCAAAAAAGCTACAGTTTCTGATTCATGCAGCGAGCATAAATTTGGTGATCACAGCAACGGAAGCTGTCATCATTAATTTTTCTTTTTTAACTAGTGATTAGATGATATTGTCCATAGCTAGCGGGAAAGGAGGTACTGGGAAAACTACAGTCTCAGTAAATTTAGCCTTAAGTTTAGATAGAGTTCAATTGATAGATTGTGACGTTGAAGAGCCAAATGACAATATTTTCATCAAAGCTAGAATAGAAAATACTCAAGATGTAAAAGTAGAAATACCTGAAATCGATTGCGAGAAGTGTTTAAGTTGTGGAAAATGTGCAGACTTTTGTAATTTTAATGCAATAATAGATCTCCCCTCTGGAATAAAAGTCTTCTCGGGACTCTGCCATTCTTGCGGAGGATGTAAATTGGCCTGCCCAAATGACGCAATAAACTGGGCAGATAAAAAAATTGGGGTTATACGAAGGGGAACTAGCGGAGGGATTTCATTTTTCGAGGGTATTTTAGATATTGGTGAGGTTCGCCCAACCCCAATAATAAAAGCGCTGAAGTACCAGATAAGATCAGATATCGACACTATACTTGACTGCCCCCCAGGAACTTCTTGCTCTTTTCTTGAAACAGTGAATGGTTCAGATTTCTGCGTTTTAGTTACAGAGCCGACACCTTTTGGATTCAATGATTTAAAAATAGCTGTAGAAGCACTAAAAGAAATGAGAATTCCTTTTGGGGTAATAATCAATCGTGATGGAATAGGTGACGATGAAATTGAACTGTTCTGTAAGCACGAAATGATTCCAATACTACTTAAAATACCCTACAACGAAGATATAGCAAAACTATACTCAAAAGGAGAGGTATTTTTAGATTATTTCCCAGAAATCAGTGGGCAGCTTGTCCTCATGTTTAATAACATTAAGGGTAGAGAAAAATGAAGCAGATTGCAGTAGTAAGTGGCAAAGGCGGAACTGGTAAGAGCTCATTAGTTTTGGCATTTGCCTCTCTTGCGAAAAATACCGTCATAGCAGATTGTGATGTTGATGCATCAAACCTGCACATAGTTCTAAATCCCACAATATTGAAAACAAAAGATTTCATTGGCTCGCAAATAGCTCATATTGACAAAAACAAGTGTACTAATTGTTTAGCATGCTATCTTGGGTGTAAATTCGGTGCAGTCACTAAGGATATTAAGATAACAGCAAACCTATGTGAAGGTTGCGGAGTTTGTCATTTTTTATGCGCTTCCAAAGCTATAACCATGAGTGATAAAATATCCGGTTATACTTATGTTTCAAAAACTCGTTTAGGTATTTTGGCGCATGCATTTTTAAAACCTGGTGCACAATCTTCTGGAAAACTTGTAAATGAAGTAAGAAAAAATGCAATAAAAATTTCAATCGAGGATAATAAAGATTTAATACTTATTGATGGGCCGCCTGGAATAGGCTGTCCAGTGATATCTACAATCACAGGGATTAACCTTGCTATTATTGTAACAGAACCGACATTTTCTGCGATTCATGATCTTGAACGAGTACTTGAAGTTAATGGGCACTTTGGGGTTAAATCTGTCGTTTGTATAAATAAATTTGACATAAATATGCAAAATACTTCAAATATCAAAGAGTACTGCAATAGAAACAATATCCTTGTGATTGGGGAGTTGCCCTATAATCCTATTGTAAATTCGGCAATTGTTTCACGCAAGACGTTAATCGAACTTCCCGATTCACCATTATCGCTTAAAATAATTGAAATATGGGAAAAAATTATGGAGTTACTAAAAGATTAAAATGGAATCTAAAAACTTAGTTTTTGGGCCTGTACCTTCTAGAAGATTGGGCCGAAGTTTTGGGATAAATAACATACCTCCAAAGATATGCACATATTCTTGTATTTATTGCCAAATTGGAAGAACTTTCAATATGAGTTCTGAAAGAAGCATTTTTTATCAACCTGAATATATTCTTGAATCTGTAAAATCTAAAGTAAAAGATACCATAAATAAAGGTGGCTCTATAGACTACCTTACTTTTGTACCCGACGGTGAGCCAACACTTGACAAAAATCTGGGCATGGAAATAGATCTATTGAAATCAATGGACATAAGGATTGCAATAATCACTAATTCGTCCTTGTTGTGGCTTGATGAAGTAAGAGACGCTTTATATAAGGCCGATCTTGTATCTGTAAAGGTCGATTCGATTGATCCAGCCATTTGGAAGAAAATAAATCGGCCATGTAAATCCCTTGATATTGAAGAAATCAAATCAGGTTTGATAAAATTCTCAAAAAACTTCAAAGGTATTTTATTCACTGAAACTATGTTAGTTAGAGGTTATAACGATAAACCTCTCAATCTAATTAATACTGCAAGCTTTATTAAAAGATTAAATCCTCAGAAAAGCTTTATTTCAGTTCCAATAAGGCCACCAGCAGAAAAATCAGCCGACATCCCCAAAGAAGATACTATTAATCTTGCTTATCAGATTTTTAATGAGAATAATCTTGAGACAGAGTTATTGATAGGGTACGAGGGAAATGATTTTTTTTATTCCGGGAATGTAGAAGAAGAGCTTTTGAGTATAGTTTCTGTCCATCCAATGAGAGAAGATGCACTTGATTCTTATCTAAGAAAAGCTGGTAGAGGATTTGACATTGTAAAAAATATGCTTGAAAAAGATAAAATAAGAGAAATAAACTATAAAGGTAAAAAATACTATTTGAGAAAGCTTTAATCCTTTAATAGGAATTTATCGAGGACATCTTTTGCCTTTTCTCTGTTTTCCTGGTGTGTTGTGATAAACTTGACTAGTTTTTCACTTAAGAGATTCTTGCACTCTCCGCAGAACACTTCTCCACGTTTGCAGCCGTCATGAATCTCCTTTATCTTCTTGTTGTCATCTTCAAAGATAAAATAAAGGTATTGATATATTGTACAGACTCCTGGATTTCCGCCCTTTTCCTTATGCTCCTTTATAGTCTGCCCTCCACCAGTGAAAGCTCGTTTGATTTTTTTGTCGACTTCTTTTGGTGGGTCAACAGAAAAAATTGCAGTATCGCTCTTTGAAGCAGACATCTTGCCACTAGGCCCTTCAAGTCCTGGGAGAAACATGTTATGTATTGCAGCTGGTTTGTAGTAACCAAGTTTTGGTGCAACGTCTCTTGAAATTCTCCAGTAAGGGTCTTGGTCAATTGCCGCTGGAATTAAAACAGGAACATTGTATCCTTTTAGAACAGAAGGCAAAAAGCAGGGGGCTGCCTGAACGGAGGGGAAGAATACCATCCCGATATTAGTTGAATTCTTGAAGCCAAAAACGGCCTTAGCTGTGGAAGTTGTCACATTCTTTGCAACCTGGATTGATATTTTGTAAAGCGTTTTTGCATAATCGATATCAGAGAAGATGAACGTTTTTTTCGGGTCAAATCCCAAAGCAATTACGTCGAGTGCATTCTCGTAGGCAAACGCATGTGTCTGTTCAAGTGTAAGGTCTGGTCTCATCATGAACTTTTCATCATCTGTCATCTGGAAATAGAACTCACAATCGAATTTGTCCTGGAGCCATTTACAAAATATCCACGGGACAAGGTGGCCAATGTGGGTATGCCCAGAAGGTCCTCTTCCAGTATATAGGGCAAACTTTTCGCCTTCTTCATACTTCTTTAAGATCCATCCCAAGTCTCTATGTGAAAAGAATAATTTCCTTCTGAGAAATGGATGTAAATCTCCCGTATACTTCTTTATAGTATTTAATAACTCTTCAGTAAGGATATCAGTTCCAAACTGTTTTATGAGTTTATTATAATCAATTTCCCCTTCTACTTCCCAAGGGGTAACAACTGACTCGTCCATAATATCAGAATAACCTGATTTTAGTTCTTTTTAAGTTTAATCTTTTCTTATATCCTTTCGTTGGGCCATTCTATATGCACAGACTACAAGAGTCTTGCCTGAAAGTTCGGTATCCAGTTCATCATCACCAGTGTCAACTAGAAGAAAGGGTGTATTATCGAGTTTTTGAGGAGTTGCTATGATTATTATATTTTCTTTTCCAACTTTTCTTAAAACTTGGCTTGAAATCTGCTGATTTCCTCTACCAAAGACAAATCCCTGTGCCCCTATAGGGCTCACAATTATCTTTACACTTTTTTCATTTTGGATGTATTCTAAAATTGCCTTTTCATTTACGTCACTTGCAATGAGTTTTTCATCTTTTATTAAATCTACACCAAGCATTGTCTTTTTTAGCCCCATAACTTCTGCAATCTTTGCAGTTGTAGAACCTGCGCCAACTAGATACAAAGACCCATCTGACATAAACTCGCTGGCAAATACCGCTATGCCTTCCTTTGCCATCTCTTCATCTTGGCCTTCAAATACAGCCTTTGCATCCTGTATTAGATTGGGCACGTAAGGAGTTTTTAGATAGCCATACAACTTCATTATGAATTTATCAGCACGATAACTTTCTTCATCTATATCTAGAACATCGGAATCCTTGTACTTTGAGTTTCCTTCTAGAAAAGCCTTGAGAAGATCAGAAGCAGCCTTGGGATTAATTGCAAAAACTGATGAAAACATCTTTACTCCTGCAGGCATTCCAATAACTGGAATCTCTGTACCGATAGCTTCACAAATATCTCTTGCTGTACCATCTCCCCCACAGAATATTATGAGCTCAACTTTTCTCTTTTTGAACTCTTCTATCGTTTTTAGAGTATCCTCTCTGCTAGTTAATCCCTTAACTGTATAAACAACTTCATATTCAAGCTCTTTGTTTTTTATTAAGTCTTCGCCCATCTCACTAGAAGGAACAAGAAATTTTACATCTTTTACTTTACCAAGTGATTCAAAAAATACTTCCGCCCTGTTTTTTGACACCTTTTCTGCACCAAGTTCTAGGGCTTTTTCATATAGTCCGTCAGTTCCTTTTAGCCCAACTGAACCTCCCATACCAGAAATGGGATTGACCAAAAAACCAAGAGTTTTCATTTTATCACAAAAATAAAAAATAGGAGGATTAATCCTCCTGAATCTTTGGAAGTTTTTTAAGAGACTGCTTTACAAGTTCTACTGGGTACTCGTAGTCTGTTAATTTGCCATGAATGTATAGTTCGTAGGATTTAAGGTCGAAGTGTCCATGTCCGCTTGCATTGAATAGAATTACCTTCTCTTCGCCAGTTTGTTTGCACTTCTTTGCTTCTTCAATAACAGATTTAACTGCATGAGCAGTTTCTGGAGCTGGAACATGCCCCTCTGTTTGTGCAAAGAGCATTGCCGCCTCAAATACTTCTGTTTGGTGGTATGCTTGAGCTTCGATAATGTTTTGGTCTTTTAGTGAACTTACTATTGGTGAGGCACCGTGGTATCTTAATCCTCCGGCATGGATGCCTGGGGGGATGAAGTCATGACCCAAAGTAAACATTTTTGCAATTGGACCTAGCTTTGTGGAGTCACCATAATCGAATGCATAAAGACCTTTGGTAAGGGTTGGACATGAGTGCGGTTCAACGGCAACAACTCTTAGATCCTTTTTATCTCCCTTTAGTTTATCGTGTATGAATGGAAATGAAACGCCAGCAAAGTTGGAGCCGCCGCCAACACAACCGATTACTATGTCTGGATATCTCTCTTCCATCTTTAACTGTTCTCTAGCTTCAAGACCGATTACTGTCTGGTGCATACAAACGTGATTTAAAACACTCCCAAGAGAATATTTTGTATCTTCATGTGTTGCTGCATCCTCTACTGCTTCAGATATGGCAATTCCAAGACTTCCGGGATGTTCTGGATTATCTTTTAGGAAAGATCTTCCTGCATTTGTCTTATTGCTTGGGCTTGGGAATACTTCTGCTCCCCATAAATGTATTAGATTTCTTCTGTAAGGTTTTTGTTCGTAACTTACTCTTACCATGTAAACTCTGCACGTTATGTCAAATAAACTCGTTGCGTAGCTTAATGCAGATCCCCACTGCCCTGCACCAGTTTCAGTTGTTATTGTTTGTGTACCTTCTTTCATATTATAGTATGCTTGGGCTACTGCTGTGTTTGGCTTGTGACTGCCTGCAGGTGAAACCCCTTCCCATTTAAAATAAATTTTTGCAGGTGTTTTTAGGGCCTTCTCTAATCTTAGAGCTCTGTAAAGAGGAGAAGGTCTCCATACTGCATAAATATCACGTATGTCTTGTGGAATATCAATCCATCTTTCTTGAGATACTTCCTGTTTTATTATTTCCATTGGAAAGATTACTGAAAGTTCTTCCAATGTTGCCCTTTTCAATGTTTGTGGGCTGTATACCGGCGGCAGAGGTTTTGGAAGATCTGCCTGTATGTTATACCATCTTTTTGGCATTTCGTTTTCATCCAAAAAT
This sequence comes from Methanofastidiosum sp., assembly GCA_035362715.1. NCBI lineage: Archaea > Methanobacteriati > Methanobacteriota > Candidatus Methanofastidiosia > Candidatus Methanofastidiosales > Candidatus Methanofastidiosaceae > Candidatus Methanofastidiosum > Methanofastidiosum sp. The sequence continues at coordinate 16,185 of DAOSDU010000017.1, read as the reverse complement.
ATTTTGGTTTTTTCCATGTTTATCCTCCTTTAATATTTTATTAAAATCTAAGATATAATTTATCTAAAATAAAATAAGACTTCTAAAAAGCCTAGATGTCTAATTTATACAAAAATTCCTATGAGTAAGCGAAAACCTGAAGGTAGGTCGCTTAGTATCGCCACCACCAAAATCTAAGAAAAGAGTCTTTTGTGACTACTTTGGTTGTATTGGATGGGTCTAAACTCATAGTACCAAAAATTTTATCATAAATCTATTTATAAATCTTTTGTATGGATTACTTCTTTGCCTTTCCTTGATTAGCAACTGACTTTATGGCCTTTTCGATTTTTTCTGCATCTCCTAAGTAGTAATGTTTTATTGGCCTTAGATTTTTATCGAGTTCATAGACTAGCGGTATACCGGTAGGTATGTTTAGGTTTACTATATCTTCTTCAGAGACGTTATCCAGATACTTTACAAGCGCTCTAAGACTGTTGCCATGTGCAACAATTAGCACCTTTTTACCATTTTTTATTGTAGGGGCTATTGTATCATGCCAGTATGGCATAAATCTCTCAACAGTATCTTTGAGACATTCGCTTTGTGGAAGTTGTTCAGCAGTTAAATCTTTGTAACGAGGATCAAAACCAGGAAATCTTTTGTCATTTTTTTCTAATTCTGGTGGCCTTATATCATAGCTTCTTCTCCAGATTAGAACCTGCTTTTCACCATACTTTTCAGCCATCTCTGATTTGTTTAGCCCTTGAAGTGCGCCATAATGCCTCTCATTTAGTCTCCAAGAGTTAATTACTGGAATCCACATAAGGTCCATCTCATCCAATGTCAACCACAATGTTCGTATAGCCCTTTTTAATACTGAAGTATAAGCTATGTCAAAATCATATCCCAATTCAAGCAAGACTTTACCCGCTTTTTTAGCTTCGTCAATTCCTTTTTCAGAAAGGTCAACATCAGTCCATCCAGTAAATCTGTTTTCCTTGTTCCAAGTACTTTCTCCATGCCTCAATAGAACAACTTTATACATCTAAATCTCCTGAAGTATTCTTATTGATTCTTAGAATACCTCCTTTTTTAAGTTTATTTCCATCTGGCCTTAACTGCCATATACGCATCTTTATCACTGATAGTTTTCTCAACCTTAAATCCATTATTTTCCAACAATCCAAAAATATCTTTTTCTTCAAGAAAAGATTTGTAGTTATAGAAATGACTTCTTCCTGCAAGAAATTCTGCAGCTGAATTCATTACTCCCTTAAAGGAAATTTTTTCTTTTACTAAATAATCATAAATAATAATCTTGTCAGCAACTTTTTTTATTTCTTCTAAGGATTTGACCCTAGTTTCTGATTTCATTTCATGGAGGCACAGGGAAAAAATTGCATAATCAAATCTATCTTTCGTTAATTCGGAAACTTTTTCAGCATTGCCGTGGAAAAACTGGACGTTCAAAATACTATTTTCTTTTTTTCTTGAATTGGCATAATCAACCATTTTTTTAGAAAGTTCAATCCCCAAGATATATCTACATTTTTCTGAGAGGTAAAAAGCCAATGATCCTGTTCCACATCCAACATCAATGACTTTAGAATCATTTTCAATCAGGCTAGAAATTATCTTTCTTGCGTCATCTGTACTAGGATCAATCATATACTTGTATAATCCTCCATCGTACCAGTGCTTTTTATCATCTTGTTTGCCCATATTTTCCATATCCCATAATTAACTAATACTTAAATAGTTATACTAATTATATTATGCATAAGGGGATGAGCACATGGGAGACGAATCAAACATAGAAGCTAGTGAAGATCCAAAAATTATCTTGCGTGAGAAGAATATTAGCCTAATACTTGATTCATATGATGACATGTTTTCAGATTTTGATCCAAGGCCTTATTCTGCAAGGGGGCTTTCTGATGATTTCTTGATTGAATGCAGAAGGGCCGTAAGAGGGAAAAAGACTGAATCTCCAATACTTGAACTAAGATTACTTGTACCAAAAAATAAAAGAAGAATAACAAAAGAGCCTATGATTAAGAAAAGATTGAAAGACTATTTCCAGAATCAGGCGAAAGAAAAACAAAAAGAGATGACGCAGACAAGGCGGGAAGGAATAAAATGGCTTTTCATAGGATTTTCATTGGCCCTAATATCCTCTCTTTTGCTAACTCAAAAAGATTTTTTGTTCAGCTTACCTTTAATTATAACCGAGCCAGGGGGCTGGTTTAGCTTTTGGACGGGCCTAGATAAATTATTTATTGAATCAAAAGGGAAAAAACCCGAGTTGGAGTTTAACAATAATATGGCAAAAATGATTATAAAGTTCTATGACTATTAGATTAAAATAAATATTTTTTTTCTTCTAAATATTCGCGGCTCTTTAGAATGTCTTCAGTTTTTGTCATTTCAAGTATTATTCTTCCTGTATAGTTTATTTCTTTCAAAGCCCTGAATATTCTCGGGAAGTTTATATTTCCATCCCCAAGCGGTAGATGATTATCAAACTCTCCAAAGTTATCGTGCAGGTGCATATGGATTAGGTAATTCCTTAGATCATAGATATATTCGCCTATGTCTACATTGTTAGTTTCAAGGTGACCAACATCCATTGTGTGTTTTATCTCTGATAGCTCTTTATTTTCAAGAACTTCCAACACTTCCTTAGATACTTTCATTGTCGTGATAAATGTGTCAGGCATATTCTCTAAAGCGATAGTAACTCCATAATCCTTGTTGTAATCTGAAATCTCCTTCAGGGATTCAAAAAGTATCTGTTTTGTGTTCTCTCTTGACTTACTTGTGGCCGCCGAATGCCTTCCAGGATGAAATGTCAGTATCTTTCCACCTATTTCATTTACTGCAAATATGGAATACTTTACCTGTCTTATTGATTCTTTCCTTATGCTCTTGTTTAAGCTTGATATATTGATATCTGAGAAGGGTGAATGTACTGTATAGTCAAAATTATAAGAAGAGGTTAGGTCTTTGATTTCTGGCAGTGCTTCCTCATCAATTGCATGATTATTTTCTGCAACTATCTCTAAAAGTCCGAAATCATTGCTTTCTCCCCACGAAAGGGCACTTTCTAGAGATTTTTCATAAAATGCAAGTGAGGAAAAACCCAATCTTCTGTTCATCAAAGGTGAGTGTAACTAGCTCTTTTAATAGTTTTCTATTTATTAATTTTGTCCTATTGTTTTATTAATATTTATTATAGAAAGATTTAAATATTATTATAGGTATGGAGTTATAGAGGATATATTATGAAGAAATATTTATTGTTTATTTTATTGACATTTTTACTTACGCTTTCATTAGGCTGTGCAAATGAAAAAACTACCGATTCTGATGAGAAAATTATTGTTTATGCAACGATATCCCCTCAAAAAGAGATGATTGAGGCGGTTGGCGGGGAAAAGGTCAAAGTTAACATTATTGTTCCAGAAGGTGGCGACCCACATGTTGCAGACTTAAAGCCGAGCCAATTAGCTGACATGTCTAAAGCAAAAATATATGTTATGGTCGGATCAGGGATTGAATTTGAGGTAAAATCGATGGGGAAAATAAAGGACTTGAATAAAAACATGATTGTCGTTGATAGCTCAAAAGGGATAGAGTTGATCGAAATCGGAGCTCACCAAGATGAAGGAGTTCATGTAGATGAAGAAGGCGGAAATGATCCTCACATCTGGACATCTCTAAGAAACGGAAAAATTATGGTCCAAAACATATACGAAGGCCTTATTGCAGTTGACCCGAACAATAAAGAATACTATTTGAAGAACAGAGAGGATTATATAGAAAAACTGGATGAAGCGGACAATTACATAATAAATGAATTAAAGGATATGGATAACAGGTCATTTATGATATTCCACCCATCTTGGGGATATTTTGCAAAGGATTACAATCTAAATCAGATTGCTATAGAAGTTGAAGGAAAAGAGCCAACTTTACAATCCCTAGCCCACACAATAGAAGAAGCAAAGGAAGAAAACATTAAGGTCATATTTGTTTCTCCTGGATTTAGTAGCAAAGCAGCAGAGATTATCACAAAAGAGATTGGCGGAAAGACCGAAGTTATTGATCCCTTGACAGAAAATTATATAGAAAATCTTAAAATCACAGCAAACAAAATAAAGAATCAGTAATAACATGAAAAATGAAATTATCCGAATAGAGAATCTATCGTTTGATTACGGAGATCATAGGGTTTTAGAAGATATTAATCTTACAGTTTATGATGATGATTTTCTTGGGATAATAGGGCCAAATGGTGGGGGAAAATCAACACTTTTGAAAATTATCCTTGGACTTCTGAATCCTACAGAAGGCACCATTTCCCTTTTTGGTAAGAATCCAAAAGAAGGTAGAAAATATGTCGGATATGTTCCGCAATATACCTTAGTTGATCGAAACTTTCCAATTAATGTTGAGCAAGTGATCCTTAGTGGCAGGATAGGGCACACTGATTTCTTGAGAAGATATTCGGGAGCCGATAGAAAAATTGCAGACAAGGCCATGAACATAATGGGTATTGCAGACATTAGAAATATTCAAATTGGGAAATTATCTGGAGGTCAGCTTCAAAGAGTCCTAATAGCAAGAGCCCTAGCAACAGAACCCAAACTTCTTTTGCTTGATGAACCCACTTCCAATATCGATGTTCAGGCAGAAACTGATTTTTATGATTTTCTCCATGCGCTGTCTGAAAAGATGGCCATAATACTAGTTACCCATGATACCGGGGCCATATCGTCACATGTTAAAACAATTGGATGTATCAATAAAACGCTTCATTATCACGGTGAGAAAAACATACCCCCGAAAGTATTTGAAAAATTATATGGATGCCCAATAGAACTTATAGGTCATGGCATACCTCATAGAGTTTTGAAGGAGCATGAGGAATGATGGTATTTCAATACGTCTTTTTCCAAAATGCAGTTATGGCAGGAATATTGGCTGCAATTGCATGTGGAGTAATAGGCTCTTATGTGGTGGTCAAAAGATTAGTCTTTATATCTGGAGGCATATCGCACGCTGCATTTGGCGGGATAGGTTTAGGATTATTTTTAGGGTACAATCCTCTTTTAACTGCAATTATCTTTAGTGTTTTTTCTAGTTCCATTCTTGGAATTATATCAAAAAAAGCATACCAACGTGAGGATACATTAATCGGTGCAATGTGGGCCATTGGGATGGCATTTGGGATATTCATGATATACCAAACACCGGGATACGTGCCCGATCTTGCTAGCTATCTATTTGGAAATATCCTTACTGTTTCAAGGATAGATATATTGATCATGATCGCCCTAAACATTATTATTGCCCTCATAGTTTTTATTAGATACAACGAATTTCTTGCTTTTTCATTTGATGAAGAATTTTCTGAAGTCACAAATGTTCCTGTAATGAAGACCTATATTGTTTTGCTGTCCCTCGTAGCATTGACTGTTGTAGTTCTAGTAAATGTTGTCGGAATTATATTGGCCATGGCACTTCTCACACTTCCCGCGGCAACAGCGAGTATACTTACAAATAGTCTCAAAAAAATGATAATATTCTCCATTCTCATCGGGATAATCTATATGGTTATAGGAATTGGAATGTCTTTCTTCCTTAATCAACCATCCGGGGCTACAATTGTCCTTGTTTCAGGTATATCATATCTAGGGATTTTAGGGATAAAGTCTTTAATAAGAAAATAATACTTAATTTTAGAGAGGATAGAATGTCTGTTATTAGTATTTCAATTAACGATGAACTACTCGATAAACTCGATAAATTGCTCAATGTCAAAGGATTTTCAACTAGATCTGAAATCTTTAGGGAAGCATTGAGGAATTATGTCACAACTGAAGTCTGGGAAGAAGGAAAAGGGCCTTTAGTAGTCACTGGCATGGTTATCTCGAGTAAGAAATCAGAAAGTCCATTGAACACTATCCATCACAAATACGAACACGTCGTCGAGACAACTTTACACACGCATCTGGATGAAAAAAACTGCCTTGAAATATTTATTTTAAAAGGTGAGACAAAAGAAATTAAAGAGTTCTTGACTGAACTAAAAGGTCTAAGCGGTGTCAAGGCAGTAAGGCATGCTTTACTTTCTACGGAGGTTTAAAGTAATGCAGGTGTGTGGCATAGATGAAGCAGGAAGGGGTCCTGTCATAGGCCCTCTTGTGGTCGCTTCTTACTCAATATCTGAAGATAAAATTCAACAAATAGAATCACTCGGCGTAAAAGATTCAAAAAAACTTACTGCGAAAAGGAGAAATGAATTATTTTCAGAAATATTAGAACTTAAAGGAGAATATTATTTTAAGGTATTGAGCCCTGCTTTTCTTAACAAGGAGATGAAGAAATACAATCTAAATGAGATTGAACTTTTTGCCTTCAAGGAAGCTATTCTTGGACTTAAAATTCCAATAAACAGGGTGATATGTGATTCATGTGATGTTAATGCAAATCGATTTTCTGATAATTTAAAAGAAGCCCTTGGAGATGAATTTGCTTCCTGTGAGGTCATAGCTTCTCACAAAGCTGAGGATAAATATCCAATAGTTGCGGCCGCTTCAATACTTGCAAAAGTGAAGAGGGATGAGCTTATAAAAAAAATAGAGGAAGATGTAGGCGTTTCATTTGGAAGTGGTTATCCTAGCGATCCAAAGACTATAAAATTTCTTGAAGATTACTATAAATTAAATAATAGTTTTCCTGACTATGTGAGAACAGAATGGAAAACTTTAACTAATATAAAATGCTCTGTTAGTCAAAAAAAGCTCTTTTAGCTTTTTATTTATCTTTAACGCCAATTTCTAGGACCATAACGATTATTATTGCAGTTATCGCGCCGAGTATAAAGTTACCAAATATTAATCCAAAGAGAATGCCCAAACCAACACCGATGAACATATTTCTTGCTTCTGATTTTGATTTCTTCTGTTTTATCTGTTGTTCCTTTATCTTTTCTTTTTTCATGATTGTCTCCCCCGCACAGAGTTTTTTTGACCCCTTAATATATTTTACCCTTGATATATGTCTAATGAGAGATTTATGACTGCCAACGTGTGTATCTTTAAGATATTAAATACCAAGGATAAATAATTATCTAAATATTGGGCCAAAGGGCTAGAAATATAAGCCATAATAATAAAAAGAATTTCATGCGATTAAACGAAATAAATTCTACCCTATATGCAATCCTTTTAGCATTCATCTATTTTATATTTTTCATAGGTATTAACTTTATTTTATTTAAGAATAATGATTATATAACGCCTCTGATAGGGGCTATTACTTTCTCTATCGCCTATTTGACAATAAAGAGGCTAATGGAACTTAGAATAGAAAAGAAGATAAAAAAATAATTTATTCGGGAACCTTTGCGAACATTCCTACTCTCTCGCTCTTCTTTGGAATTCTTCTGACGTCAACTATTATGAAGTCTTTGACAGCCCTTACAGCGCTAAAAGGAACAAGAACTAGATTCTCCTTGTCCGTTATCATATTATCTAAAATGACATCAGTTGTAGGCTCTACAACAAGAGCTATGAGCTCTCCTGTATCTTCATTTATGACCATGTCAAAAAGGGTTCCTATCTCATGGCCCTGTTCAGTTACAATCATCTTGTCTCTTAATCTAGTTGCTGCAATCTTACCCATAAAATCCCCTTATAATATATTTTTATAGTATTGTTTGAATATAAGTTTTTCCTATTGTTTTTCAAGTAATTCTATAATTTTGTCAAGTTTTTCCTGAGTCATCAAGGTATAAGGGCTTCTTTTTGCCTCAACCATCTGTGTAGCCTGTGGAAACTTAACAAATTTATCAAGGATGTATCCCAATATGTAGGTTGCTATAAAAGACAGAGGGACAAGTACCAATAAAAGTTCGGTAGTTTTTAGATCAATGATAAGTTTTATCTTATCCGAGGCCGCTATGATAAGCAGTGCAAAGTTTACGTAGACCAAAAACTGTCTACCAAGATCAAACCTATACTTTTGCTCTAAAAGAGAACGTCTTATGTCTTTAAGTTTTTCTCTTGACATAAAATACCTCATATGACTTTTTTATCTTTTAAGAAAGAAACAAAACAGTTCTTACTGCAAAAATAAAGTCTAGTGAGGTGTTTTTTATCCTTCCACAACTCTAAGACTATCCGATTCTTGTCTTTTATATCGAAATCAGTCTGACAATATGAGCATTTTTTAATTTTCTTTTCCATTTACCTCACCAATCGGGAAACAGTATCAAATATAAAATTTTCTATCAATTAAAGAAAAAAATTAAATATTTAAATCCCTTAAGGCAAGTTCTATATCCTCTGCCTTTATGGTTTTTCTTTTAGCATGGGCCGAATAATCTTTCGCCTTTCTTGCTATTATTCTCGAATAGTCCTCAAGAGCAACGCCTAATACTTTGCATGCATCTTCTGAAACTCTTTCTGCCCCTTCTTTTCTAAGTAGTCTTTCAAGGGGAGCTAGAGGAAGTTCTTCTGGCTCTCTCATAATAATACCTCCTTGGATTGCCGAAAAAGGCAAAAATTAAACTTAAAATTATTAATAAGAAGTCTTATTTAAACTTTTCTCTAAAAAAGAGGTTAAATAATTTCAAAAAGAAAATTTATTCAACTAAAACGGCGTTAATTACTCCATCCTGCCCAGGCCTTGAAGTAACTCTTGCTTTTCCAATCTCTGTGTTTATTATTGCACCCTTTGTAATAATGCTTCTTCTAACGAAGTGCCTGTTCGCTGGATTGTCCGCCACACCTGTAATCTTTACTTTCTTGTAACCTTCTTTTGTAAGTAGATTGGAATAGTCAGTCTTCATGAGCTTAATCTTTTCAGTTCCGCCCAAGCATCTTACCTTTTTCTTGCTAACTTCCCCGATTGCAGTAAAAGTTGATTCTCTACCAAGTTCTCTCTTTAGTTTTTTTCTTGCCTGTGTGATTCTTCCACCAGTGAATTTCCTTTTTGATCTAGCCTGCCAAATTGACACATAATCACCTTTATATCTGGCCTAAAAGGTCTAACAATGTTTATAAAGTTTTCCTATAATCTAATCTCATATGGGCGAGTTTACTTCTGATATAATCAAATCAGAGCATGGTGGAGGGGGCGAGATAATGGAAACAATGATTAAGTCCCTCTACGTCAATGGTTTCTCTCTGAATAAAATCAAAGGAGGGCTGGGCCTTCCAGATATGGATGATTCTGGCAGTATACCATTTGATGACGGGCATATTGTTTTTTCTACTGATTCCCATACAGTAACGCCTCTTTTTTTTCCAGGAGGGGACATCGGTCGGCTTTCTGTTTCTGGAACAATTAATGATGTATCAGTCATGGGTGCAAAACCTCTTGCACTGTCTTCAGGCGTTATACTACCAGAAGGATTTCCTACCGAACAATTTAGAAAAGTCATAAAATCTATGGACGAAACTTTGAAGGAAGCAGGAGTTCCATTGATTACTGGAGATACAAAAGTTGCTGGAAATGATCTTTTCATAAATACCTCGGGCGTTGGGTACACAAAGAATCTACTTTCTGATAAAGGCCTTAAAGAAGGAGATCTGATTATAGTTTCTGGAACTGTAGGGGATCATGGTGCTGCAATGCTTTCTGTTAGAGAAGACATACCATTTTTATCCAATATAAAATCAGATGTCGCACCTCTAAATAGGATGATAGAAAAGATACTTCCCTATAAAATTCATTCAATGAAAGACCCTACAAGGGGTGGCATCGCCAATGCATTAAACGAATTTTCAAGAAAGTCAGGCGTAAGAATCGAGATCAAGGAAGAAAAAGTGCCTGTTAGAGAAGAGGTATCTGCTATATGTGATATCCTTGGACTAAACTTTATGGAAATTGCATGCGAAGGTAAAGTTTTGATTGCAGTTCATCAAGAAGACGCCGAAGATGTTCTTGGTATCCTAAGAAGGGATCGTCTCGGAAAAAATGCTGCCGTTATCGGAGAAATAAAAAAAGGAGAAAAAGTAATTCTTGAAACTGTAATAGGTGGGAGGAGAATCTTAGAACCACCCGTGGCAGATCCTGTTCCAAGGGTATGTTAAATTATGCCTTTTCCTTTCATTGATTTTATCTCATCTTGATTATATCCAAGACTTCTCAAAATTTCTTCAGAATGTTCCCCAAGTACGGGAGGTGGTAACTTTATTGAACAACCATTTTCAGATAATTTAACAGGTAATCCTGGGATTTTTATATTTCCGTACAACGGATTGTTTACCTCTTCAATCATTTTTCTGTGAATTACTTGTGGATCATTCAATAACCTGTCAATAGTGTAAATAGGTCCAGAGGGGATCCCTGCTTTTTCAAGAAGAACTAGCCATTCATCTCCCGATTTTTCTACAAGTACCTCTTCTATTATTTTAACAAGCTCATTCCTGTTCTTTAGACGTTTTCCATTGTCTGAGAATCTTTCATCTTCTGCTATATCAAGTCCAAGTACTTCACAGAACTTTTTCCACATGTCTTCATTTCCAACTGTAATGTTGATGAAAATATCTTTTGTCCTAAAAGATTGGTAGGGACAAATAAGTGAATGAGCACTGCCTATTCTTGATGGAATCTTCCCTGCAAAAAGATAACCAGTTGCGAAATAAGTTTGCCATGATACCTGGCAGTCTAGCATAGAAGTATCAATAAATTGGCCTTTGCCAGTTTTTGATCTTGCGATAATGGCGCTAAGAATACCATAACATGCAAACATACCCGCAGAAATGTCTGTTACTGCAATACCTATCTTAACTGGGCCTCCATTTGGTTCACCAGTTTCGCTCATAAGTCCGCCCATACCCTGCAGTATAAGGTCATATCCTGGTTTGAATTTGTATGGGCCATCCTGGCCAAATCCAGAGATTGAGCAGTAAATTAATTTCCCATTAATTTTTTTCATCTCTTCATAATCTAGGCCAAGCTTTTCCATAGTTCCCGGTCTGAAATTCTCTAACAAAATATCCGAATCTTTGACTAATTTTTTAATAACTTCTTTGGCTTCAGGCTCTTTTATATTCAAGCTAACGCTTTTTTTGTTTCTATTAATGCTTGCAAAGTAAGTACTTAAATTTTCAGAAATATATGGCGGCCCCCAACCCCTAGAATCGTCTCCTCTTTTTGGTCTTTCAACTTTAATTACTTCGGCACCCATATCCCCCAAAAGCATGCTGCAATATGGCCCAGACAAAGCCCCAGTAAAATCTATTACTTTAATTCCGTCAAGTGGCATCATTAAAAAACACCTTGACCCTATTTGAAATTCAAATATAAATAACTTTTCAATGAAAAAGATCTCTTGAATTACTCTTTAGTATTACCTCTTATTTAAGAATATATTATTATTATGATTGTTTTTCTAAAAGTCTTTATTAAAAATAAGGAAAAATTTTAATAGTAGTTCTGTTTAGGATTGATAGAGTGATATAATGAGCAAAACATTAGAAAATCTGACTAAAGCTTTTATCGGAGAAAGCATGGCAAGAAACAGATATACACTCTACGCCAAGATCGCCTCTAAGGAGGGGTATGATAAAATATCTGAGATCTTCCTCCTAACAGCCGACAATGAAAGAGAGCATGCCAAATGGCTCTTTAGAATGATTAACGATATAAAAAAGAAGGAAGGAAGCCCTACAGAGATAAAAGTAGAGGCAGAAGCTCCTCTAATACTTAGCAATACAATTGAGAACATCAAGGGCGCAATAGCAGGAGAGCACTACGAGTATTCCAGTATGTATCCTGAGTTTGCCGACACAGCAGAAAAAGAAGGATTCAAGGATGTCGCAACAAGACTTAGGGCTATTGCAGTAGCAGAAAAGCATCACGAAGGAAGATACAAGAAACTCCTAAAAGAACTTCAAGAAGGAACATTTTTCAAAAAGAAAGAAAAAGTTGTATGGGTATGCAGAAAGTGTGGATATATCCACGAAGGCACTGAACCCCCTGAAGAATGCCCTTCCTGCAACCATGAAAAAGCTTACTTTGAAAGACAGTGTGAAGTATACTAAGATTTTTTATTTTTATTATTCTTTTTAATTATAAAATCAGATTATTACTCTATTTTTATTTATAGTAAATAGGATTATAACTATTAATGGCATATATTTCTACTATGAATAAAACTGAGAAAGCGACTTTTGCCGCTGGATGTTTTTGGGGGATAGAATCCGCATTTTGTCAGATTGACGGAGTTATATCAACACAGGTGGGATACTCTGGGGGGCACACTGAAAACCCTACTTATGAGGAGGTATGCACAGATAAAACTGGCCATGCAGAATCTGTACTAATTGAATTTGACCCAGAAATAGTATCTTATGATAAGTTATTAGAATTATTCTGGGATATACATGACCCAACAACAATTAACAGACAAGGCCCTGACGTTGGAAGCCAGTATAGGTCAATTGTGTTTTACCACAACGAGGATCAGAAAAATGAAGCATTGGCTCTAAAAGAAAAACTTGAAAAATCCGGTAGATTTAACAAGAAGATCGTTACGGAAATTATCCCAGAAAATAAATTCTACAAAGCAGAAGATTACCACCAGAAGTACTTCCACAAGCGCGGTATAGCAAGATGCAAATCCAAATAATCAAACTATTGAAAGATAGACATAGTAAACGACTGTATTCAAGATCGTTAGAGGTATACCAACTTTTGCAAATTCAAGGAAGGTAATGGTTTCCTTTGATTTTTTTTCTGCATTTTGGATAATAATGACTGTGCTCGCAGCTCCTAAAATAAATAGATTGCCCGCGATAGTACTGCCAGCAGCCAATGCAACCATCTCTTTTGAAGATGCACCCGCTTCAAGGAGCATAGGGAGATATAAAGCAACAAGAGGAACATTTGAAATAAACTGACTTAATACTATACTTACAATGAAAATCATCAATAGATTTGTTATATTTATGTTCATATTATCGATTATCTCTTGGATGAATCCACTGTCCCATACGCTTTGCATCAAGATGAACATTGAAACAAAAAATATTAATGTCTTCCAGTCTACATTTTTTAGAATTTCATATTTCTGTTTTGCAAGAATTAATATCGGCAAAGACGCAATTAGGGATATGTAAGTCAGTCTAAAATCAATATTAATTCCGGCTGTAACTATCGATATCTTTAATATTACCATTATTACAATTAGATAAAGAGAGACCTTGGACAATCGTGCAAGATCCTTATTTTTTATCGGTTCTTCAGAATGATTAAGTGAACCATTGTGAAAATTATCTTTGTAGAAAAATCTTAGCACAAAAAATGCGATGGCAAGATTTAGCATTGTAGGAACTAGAAGATATTTAAAAAACAAGATGAATGGATTTTTGATATCGCCTTCTAGGGCTATGAGAAGATTCTGGGGATTTCCGATGGGACTCATCACACTTCCAATAGTAACTGCAAAGGCAAGTGTCAATAGTAAAAGTTTTGGTGAAGTCTTATGTTTTCTGCTTAGATGAAGAACTACGGGCGTTCCAATTATTGCAAGAGTATCATTCATCAAAAATGCAGATGCAACACCTATGACGAAAAGTATAAGGATTATTAGCTCATCCGGTGTTTTGGCTCTCTTAAAAACCTTATATGACATATGGGACAAATATCCGCTTTCTTCAAGACCAACACCTACTACAAACATCCCAAATAAGAAAAGGATTACATCTAGATTAATCGACATTAAAGCGTTAGTTGGCGATATCTGGCCCGTAAGGAGACACGCTAAAGCTCCAAATGTCATCACTTGCCATATGTCTAATTTGATCTTTCCTACTTGTCTTACGGCAATTAATGAAAATACTACCAAGAGTATTGCAACTGAAATCACAGTGGTTCACTCTTGGACCCAGTATATAAGCGTTCCTAGTTAGAGATATTCAAATATATTAATATTCTACAATTCATTGGAAATACTAATCAAAGTAGTCTCGTCTGAGCGGATAGAAGACATCTATTGCATTTGTCTTCTTTATCGCCTTTCCAGAGTGTGCAATGTACGGGGGAATAATGGCCGCTTCTCCTGATTTCAATATTTTAGTTTTTTCGCCGACTCGTAATTCAAGCTTTCCTTCAATTACACTCAATACCTGCTCATTTTCATGAAAATGTTCTGGAAAAGAAGATCCTTCTTCAATTGTCCAGTGGGCAAGTGTCATGTTTTCGGAGTGTATAAATTTGGCCTTGTATCCTGGGTAAATTACTTTTTCCTCAATGTCCTTCAAATTTCTAAACGGCATAATTCTACTTCTAGTACTTAACCTTTTTAAGTTTTACTAATTTTTTTAGACTAGTATAACATAGGAAAATGATAAATATAAAAAAAATAATATTAGATCATGAATAGAAACGACAGAGAAATAACTGACATCAATGAAATTGAGAAAATAATCAATAATGCAAAAGTAATAAGAGTTGCAGTATGCGAAAATAACAGGCCTTATGTCGTTCCATTAAACTTCGGTTATAAAGAAAAATGCATTTACATCCACACCTCAAAAAAAGGGATGAAAATTGATATTTTGAAAAATAACAATAATGTCTCCTTTGAAGTTGATTGTGACCATAAGCTCATTAAATCCGATAAAGCATGCGACTTTTCTATGTCGTACAAAAGTGTTGTTGGATTCGGCAGGGCCTGTTTTATTTCCGATTTAAATGAAAAAAAACAAGCTTTAGACATTATCATGGCTCATTATTCTAACGGTATTTTTGATTACTCTCAAGACCAACTAGAAAAAATCTGCATAATCCGGATGGACATTGAATCAATGACAGGAAAAAAATCATAACATTTATATATTAAATTTAATACGATAACTTGCGGGCCCATGGTCTAGTTGGTCATGACGTCGCCTTTACACGGCGGAGGTCCTGAGTTCGAATCTCAGTGGGCCCACTACTTTTGGATAATTTTTTAAATTAATTGTATTATGTTTTTCTTGATAGATATGGGCTTTTTAGAAATTATTTCAAATTTAGTTGGGACTTTAGATTCTATAATCTGGGGCCCCATGATGTTGGTATTATTGGTCGGAACTGGTATCTACCTAACTGTTATTTTGAGGGGCATACAGTTTAGACGGCTTTTATTATCTATGAAGAATCTACTGGAAAGTGCATTCAAGAAAGAGGACATCCAAGGGGATATCCCATCCTTTCAAGCACTGACAACAGCCCTTTCAGCGACAGTTGGAACGGGTAACATTGCAGGTGTTGCCACAGCTATCGTCATGGGTGGACCAGGGGCGCTTTTCTGGATGTGGATAACCTCTATTGTGGGTATGGCCACTAAATTCTCTGAAGTTGTATTAGGTGTAAAGTACAGGGAGAAAAATCCAGATGGCGAATTTTCCGGTGGACCTATGTACTATATTCAGAAAGGATTCAAAGAAAGGTATAATATTGATGCAAAAGCATTGGCAATTCTATTTGCTGTTTTTGGAGTCATAGCATCTTTTGGTATAGGTAGCATGGCACAGGCAAACTCTGTTATTTTAGCCATAATCTCTAATATCGGTAAAGGTAGCGTAATCTCGATACCCATCTTTGGTGAGGTATTCAAAGCCTCGGCAATCCTTGGGATGGTTTTAGTAATCCTTACTGCTCTTGTTATCTTTGGGGGCATCAAAAGAATAGGTGAAGTCACATCATATCTTGTGCCTTTCATGAGCGTATTATATATCATAGCCGCTTTAGCCATTATCTTTATCCACTATGATAGAATCCCTTATGCGTTTGCATCTGTTGTTGGTTATGCATTTTCCCCGACAGCATTTACTGGAGGAGTTGCCGGATTTGCAGTTTCCAGGGCAATTAGATTTGGAATAGCCAGAGGGGTATTTTCAAATGAGGCGGGATTGGGAAGTGCACCAATAGCACATGCCGCAGCAAAAACCCCTCATCCAGTAAGACAAGGAACACTGGCCATAGTTGAAGTATTTATTGATACAATAATCCTGTGTTCAATGACTGGATTTGTTATACTTGAAAGTAATCTCGATATATGGGGTGGAAATCTTACTTCCTCAGCCTTGACAAGCGCAGCATTTGCCCAGACTCTTGGTATATTTGGAACGGCCGTAATAGTCCTATGCTCTATATTATTTGGGTATAAAACTATCCTTGGGTGGACCTACTATGGTG
>DAOSDU010000016.1 GCA_035362715.1 Methanofastidiosum sp. | reverse complement strand
ATAAACGCATATAACTACTGGTTTACCTCTTATTTTGTCATTCCTGTTTTCTTCTAGAGATGCATAGAATGAGTCAAGGTCAACATGCATTATTATCCTTTTCATTGAAATAAATTTGATTTTAGATGATATAATGCTTATCCTTATAATTCTTAATAGCAACAAATAAATAGCCTTCCCATATTTACCTATCAGGGATTATTATGTTGAGAGTTGTAAATCTTGGGGCCGAAGTCGAGGGCAACCCTATACTTGATCATGTGAATTTGTACATAAAAGAAGGTCAAACTTATGTTCTTTTTGGGCCAAATGGTAATGGAAAGACATCCCTTTTAATGACTTTAATTGGAAATCCTGCATTCAAAGTAACATATGGCAGGATTATGTTTAAGGGCCAGGATATAAACGACCTGTCAACTGATCAGAGAGTTAAGATGGGGATGGGAATTAGTTTTCAGAACCCTCCAAAAGTCAGCGGTTTAAAGCTAATTGATATGTTGCTTAATTGTGCAAAGCAGAGTGGTACAGACCAGAATAAGATTTATGAGTATGCTCAGATGCTTAATATGGAAAAATTCCTCAACAGAAGCGTAAACGTTGGATTTTCTGGAGGAGAAGTAAAACGTTCTGAAGTGCTTCAGCTTTTGACTTTAAATCCAGATTTAGTATTATTCGATGAGCCTGACAGCGGAGTTGATTTAGATAATATCGCCATAATTGGAAGTGCAATGGGAGATTTACTCCACAGAAAAAAAAATAAGGATGAAAGGAAAAAATCAGGCCTTATTATTACGCATCAGGGCCATATCCTTGATTATGTTGATGCAGACTACGGACTAATACTTTACAAGGGCATGATTGCATGCATGGGTGATCCGTATGAAATGCTTGATGAGATAAGTAAAAAAGGTTACGAGGGGTGTGTTGAGAAATGCCTGAAAGGATTCCAAAACTCGAGAAGGATGTAAAGGATAAGCTGGAAAAAGTCGGAATCGAAATGGATAAAGAAAAGCGATCGGCAATATTCCTTCAGGTAGATCAGAAAGTTGAGACTTCTTCAAGTTTCGCATCTGGTATAGAAATGATTGGTATTAAACAAGCACTTGAGAAATATGATTGGCTTCATGATTACTTTTGGAAAGTAGTTTCTAGAGACAAGGACGAATATACAAAAGAAGTAGATGTTGAAGATGTAAATGGATATTTTATCAGAGCTCTTCCAGGAACAAAGGTAAACTTTCCAGTCGAGGCTTGTCTCTATTTAAAATCACCTAAGAAACAGAAAGTGCACAATATTATAATTGCTGAAGAAAATTCTGAACTAAATATAATCTCTGGTTGTGCCTCACACCCTGGACTTACAACAGGCATGCATCTTGGAATATCTGAATTCTATGTCAAAAAGAACGCTAAATTGTCCTTTACTATGATCCATAACTGGGAGAGCAACATTGAAGTTAGGCCACGAAGTGCCGCTATCGTTGAAGAAGGTGGAACTTACATAAGTAACTATATCATCATGAATCCAGTAAAGATAGTCCAAATGTACCCTACAGTACATCTAAATGGTGATAATTCCACGGCAATAATGAGTAGTGTGATAGTAGCAATGGAAAACTCCATAGTTGATACAGGAAGTCGTGTTATAATCAAAGGGAAAGGTTCCAGTGCCGAAATACTTTCTAGAGCTATCAGCAAGGGCGGCACTATTTACTCTAGGGGAGATATAGTTGGAGAATCTCCTGACGCAAGAGGGCATCTAGAATGCATGGGAATGATGCTATCTGAGAAAGGTAGCATAATTGCAATTCCTGAATTAGAGGCAAAGCATCCAAATGTTGACTTAAGTCATGAAGCGGCTATTGGAAAGATTGCAGAAGAAGAAATTTTCTACCTAATGTCGAGAGGATTTACCAGAGATGAAGCGACTGCAGCAATAGTCAGAGGTTTTTTGGATATAGAAATCAAAGGATTGCCTCCCGCATTAAAGAAAAAAATAGACGAAGCCATAAATCTTGTCGAGAAAGAACTAATTTAATTTTTTATTCTTTCCAAAAATCAGGCACAAAAAGAACCATCACTGTGAATATTTCAAGCCTTCCAACCCACATGCAGAATGTTAAAACTACTTTGATTAAATCAGGTAGCAATGCATATGTATACATTGGGCCAACAAGCCCTAGGCCAGGCCCAACGTTTGCTTGTGTCGCAGCAACGCTTGAGATGGCAGTTATCATATCAATTCCATATGCGGTAACTATTAGAGTTGAAACAATAAAAATTGTCATGTATCCTATGAAAAATCCCATGACTCCTTTTAGAACATCATCCGGAATAGTATCTTCCCCTACTTTTATTGATAAAATTGCATTTGGATGTACGAATTGATATATCTCTCTGTAAAAATATTTTAATATAATAAGTATCCTAATGTTTTTGATCCCACCACCAGTTGAACAAGCGCAACCTCCAATGAACATAAGAACGAGTAATATAACTCTTGAAAGAGAAGGATATGCATCAAAATTACTCGTTGTAAATCCCGTAGTGGTCATTATACTAACAGCTTGAAAAGAAGAGTATCTAAAAGCATCACTTAAACTATTAAAAACACTGTATCTTAGATCTGCAGTCATTACAAGAATCGACCCCAATAAAACTATAACATAAAAAATAAACTCTTTATCTTTGAAATAATTTAATTTTCCCTTCAATGCAGCGTAATGCAACATAAAATTCGCACCCGATAAAAACATAAAAAAAGTGATAACAGCTTCAATAAAGGGGCTATTATAATAAGCAACACTTGCGTTTCTAGTTGAAAATCCACCTGTTGCGAGGGTACAGAATGTGTGACATGAAGCATCGAAAAATCCCATACCTCCTGCTACCAAAAGGATTATTTCCGCACCAGTAAAAATAAGGTATACGCCATAAAGAATTTTTGCAGTTTCTCTTATTTGTGGTTTCAATTTGTCAAGTTTAGGCCCTGGAGATTCTGCATTAAACATTTGCATTCCACCTATAGAAAGGGCAGGAAGGATTGCTACAGCAAGAACAATGATTCCCATGCCACCAATCCATTGTGTCATTGACCTCCAAAAAAGGATGGATTTTGGTAAAACGTCAATATTCATTATAACGGTGGCTCCTGTTGTAGTGAATCCTGACATTGTTTCAAAATATGCATCAAGATACCCTAAAGTTCCAGAAAGAAAAAATGGTAGTGCACCAAAGGCAGAAAATGCTGCCCATCCTAGTGATACCACGCCTAGCCCCTCAATAAGTCTTAATCCTTCGTCGTTAGTTTTAATTCTACTTAAACCATATCCTGAAAATAAAGTAAGTGTTATGCAAGCAATAAAAACAAGAAACTCTTTCTCCCCATAATAAAATGCCCATATTAGTGGAAATATCATTGAAACGCCTATCATCATAAGCAGTCTTCCTATAATCTTTAGAACAGTTCTACTTCGCATCGATAGACCTCAATGAAATCAAAATACCTTATTTTTCTTTATTTCATTGACTTATTAAATTTACTCTTTCCAGTAACTTGGAATAAATAATACGAAAAGAGTAAATAGTTCAAGTCTACCGGCGAGCATGCAGAAGCACAATACAAGCTTTGCGAATGATGGTAAGAAACTGTATGTTACCATAGGCCCAACTAGGCTAAATCCAGAACCTACTCCGCCTAAAGTAGCTGCAACAGAAGAAATAGAAGTTAAGAAATCATTACCAAAGGCAAGCATGATTAGGCTACATATCCCAAAAGTTACCATATAAAAAAAATAAAATCCACTTATTCCATGAAGAACTTCTTCCGATATAATCTTTCCATTGAATTTAATCTGGAATATTGCATTTGGATGAATAATTTTGTAGAGTTCTCTTAAACCCATTTTTATTAACAATAGTATTCTTATAGCTTTTATGGCACCTGCGGTTCCACCTGCACAACCCCCTATTAGCATAAGTATGAGAAGAATCAATTTTGAAAGATCGGGCCATAAATCAAAATTCGCCGTTGCATATCCCGTAGTGCTTGATATGCTTATCACATTAAAAATAGCATGCCTAAATGCGAGTAATATGTTTTCATGTAGTTGGTAAGTAATATCTAATGTTACAATAAAAATAGAAAAGGCCAAGATAGAGAGATATAACATGAATTCACTATCTTTTAGATAAGTTATCTTTCCTTTCAATGCTGCATAGTGCAGAGAGAAACTCGTTGCACCTAGAAACATAAATAGGATTATTATGCCTTCTATCAAAGGACTATTATAAAATCCAATGCTGGCATTTTTAGTTGAAAATCCTCCCGTCGCAAGTGCAGCAAAAGAATGGCATGAAGCATCGAAAAGAGACATACCTGCAATAATTAATAGAAAAATCTGAATACCTGTGAACAAAATGTATATCCCATATATAATTTTTCCAACTTCTCTAATTTGTGGTTTTAGTTTATCTAATTTTGGCCCAGATGGTTCTGATAAAAAAATCTGTCTGCCCCCGACTGAAAGGGCAGGCAATATTATCAATGCAAGAACAACTATACCAATACCACCTAACCAGTGCGTAAAAGATCTCCAAAACAAAATACATTTGGGCAATATTTCAACATTATTAATAACTGATGCGCCTGTAGTTGTAAATCCAGATATAGTTTCAAAATAGGCGTCAATAAAACTTAGATTCCCCGATAGGTAAAAAGGAAGTGCCCCAAAAATTGGTATTATTATCCAACAAAAAGAAACAACTCCAAATCCTTCAATAAGCCGTATGTCTTCTTCTTTGAATATTAATTTTAATAAAGTTCCTGTAATTAACGTAAGTAAAATGCAGATGAGAAATATATATGCTTCAGCTTCGCGATAGTATATCCCCCAAAGTAGAGGAAGTATCATTGAAATTCCTACCATTTGAAGTAGTTGCCCTAGTATGTGTAAAACTGGTTTTAGTCTCATTTAATCTACTATACCTTACTATTGTCCGTATTTATAAGATTATTTAAAAAATTCATATTGATATTAAATAATGTGTTTATTTTACCTTGATACCCGAAACATATAAAAAATTATTTATTATTCTTTTCCCATTTGATTCGTACTTTTCTCTAATTTTATTGTAATCTTTATTCAATTGAAATTTGTCTAATAATGCCAGATCTTCATCTTCTTGAATCCATGTATAAAAGAGATCAGGTGATAACTCAATATGACCTTGAAATCCATAGGCATTATCTCCATACTTGACTATTTGATTTGTGCAGTATTCCCCAGTTCCTAATAGCTTCATTTGTTGAGTTAGTTCAACTGTTTCAACGTGTAATTGAAATATATCAAATTCTGATTCAATTCCTTCAAAAATAGGATCTTTCTTCCCTTCATCTGTTAAACTCACTTTGAATATTCTATCTTTAGGATCTCTCCATCCAATTTCTTTTATTGGATTTTTTTTAACGTTACCTCCTAAAGCCTTTACCATTACTTGAAGTCCTAGGCATATCCCAAAATAAGGGATCCCTTTTGCCAAAAATTCTTTCACGCCTTTAATCTCTTTTATCATTTTTTCTGTTTCGTCATTAGCACTATCGGGGCCGCCAAAAACAAAAATTGCACCATAATCTTCAGGAGAAGGAAATGCTCTATCTTTTTCATATTCATAAATATTAAATTCAATTTTATTTTCTTCAAGAATCTCCAGTAAAAGACCCGGGCTTTCTCTTGCTATATTTTTTACTATCAAAACTTTCATATTAATTTTCAATAGAATAATTTAATAAACGTATTCACTTATACTTGACTAATTTAGGCCAGCGTGATGTGACATGAAAAAAAAGGTAGAGACTAAGAAGGCACCTACCCCTGTGGGGCCGTATTCTCAGGGAATAGTTGCAGGAGATTTTGTATTTGTTTCTGGACAAATTCCCCTCAAGAAATCTGGGGAGCTTGTTCTAAATGATATAGAAAAAGCCACAGATATTGTTCTTGATAACATTGAAGCAATTTTGAAAGAAGAAAATCTATCACTTCAAGATGTTATCAAGTCAGAAGTATATCTGAAGGATCTTAGAAACTTTGATAAATTTAACAAGATTTACGAGAAAAGATTTACATCGGGCATAATGCCATCCAGAGTTACCGTTGAAGTATCCAAACTTCCAAAAAATTCGGACATTGAAATATCCTGCATTGCATATAACAAGAATTAAAAATTTAATTTTGACCAAATAGCTCTTTTATCTTTTTAATTTTCTCTACTTTTGCAGATACTATAACCTTGTCATCCTCTTGAACGATGTCGTCTCCTCGTGGTATAATTAGTTTATTGTCTCTTACTATGATTAAGAAGAGTATCTCTTCGGGCAAAGTAATATCTCTTAAAGTTTTTCCAAGAATCTTAGCATTTTTTGTAGGGGAAAGTTCAATAATCTCAGCTTGACCAGTTGGGAGTATTATCAATGATTTAAGGCCACCCATTCTAATAAATCTCATAACGTGTTCAGCTGTAGAGACCTTTGGACTTAGGGCAATATCAACGCCCATGTCCTCAAAGAATTTAATTAGCTCTATATTTTCAACTCTTGCAATTGTTTTAAAGGCGCCCAAGTATTTACCTATCAGACAAGAAAATAGATTCAATTGGTCGTATTTTGTTAGTGAAATAAAAGCATCCACATCCCCAATTCCCTCATCTTTTAATAAAGAGAGATCCATAATGTCCCCTTTTATTACAAGAGTTTTTTGGAGAATCTTAGAGATTTCTTCGCATCTTTTTGTATCACTATCTATAAGTTTCACTGACATGCTTCTTTCAAGCATTTTTGCAAGTTGCACAGCAGTGTTACTTGCACCAACTATCATTACCTTCCTTACTCTCTGGCAGTCACTACATTTTTCTATAACATTTTCAACGAGCTTTGGTTTACCAAGTATGAAGGCTTTATCGCCCTCTTCGAATACATATTCTCCTGTTGGGATAATTGTGTCCTCGCTCTTAAGAACGGCACCTATTATAGTGCCATCTGGAAATATTTTTTCCTTTAGAGCTCTACCAATATATTTAGATTCTCTTTTGACCATGAACTCTGCCATTGTAACTTTTCCGTCGGCCAAAGCTTGAATTGCAAGAGCACTTGGAAGTTCTAATATCCTCTCGACATCGTAGGCTATGATAGTACCTGGTGAGAAGGAATAGTCTACTCCAACTTTAGTCAAATCAATATCTTCTGTGAAAGTATATTCAATCGCAATCTTTGCAACTGTTTTTCTTGTCCCAAGATTTTTTGCCGTTATACAAGATATCAAATTAACTTCAGAAGAATTAGTAACTGCTACCAAAAGATCCGCGTCCTTTGCACCAGCTTCAATAAGAATCTTAGGATTTGAGCCGTTACCTTGTATAACAAGAGCATCTATTTTTTTTGAGATTTCTTGGCATCTTGCAAGATCCTTTTCAATAACAACAACACCAATACCTTCTTCGACTAGAAGCTTTGCTATATTGAATCCAGTAAGGCCTCCCCCTACGACTATTACGTACATAAGTAACGATATGTGTCTATTTTCTATATAAAGATTTAGTATAGTTCATTCTATATTCATGATAAATCGATAGAGTTAGAGATGTTTATAATAGAATCTTCTAATGAGTTTTTACCTAAGGATATACCAATTGCGTTAAATCTACATTTTTCAACGCATCTTCCACAACCTCTGCAGTTATCATTTATCTGAGCTTTTCGATCAACGATTTTTATAGCATTTACAAAACATACTTTAGCACATTCTCCGCATCCCGTGCATTTATCTGTAACTTTTATTTCAAGTCCAGCTAATTTTGTTACCTTAGCACTGATATCCTTAGAAAGATTTGGTAGCATCATCCAAAGACAACAGCATTCACAGCAGTTACATATAGTCAACAATTTCTCTGGAGGCTTGGCTTTTAACCATACAGAATCAAGTTTATTTCGGCCAATTAAATGAACAAGACCTGCTTCACGGCATTTCTTGATGTATTCTTTTGCTTCATCTTTTGTTACCTGTTTTCCAAGTCTTGGGTCTATATTTAATGCTGCTTTGCCAAGGAACAAACAACCAAAATCTCGAGGATAATTTTCACAATTCTTGGACGTTCTGCATATACAGAAATTCATTATAACATGATGTTTTGATTTATCTATAAAATAATTTACTATTTCTGAGGGGAGCACGATTGAATCATCTTCATCTATCTTCTTGCCTATATTGATTACCTTGTCCTTTGACATGTAGAATATTCTATCTTCTTCAAAGAACATTTTAGTCATT
Organism: Methanofastidiosum sp.; assembly: GCA_035362715.1. NCBI lineage: Archaea > Methanobacteriati > Methanobacteriota > Candidatus Methanofastidiosia > Candidatus Methanofastidiosales > Candidatus Methanofastidiosaceae > Candidatus Methanofastidiosum > Methanofastidiosum sp. The sequence continues at coordinate 29,679 of DAOSDU010000016.1, read as the reverse complement.
ATCTGTCCAATAATTGGTAATCTAGTAAATTTTGCAAAGAAGAACCTAAGTGGAAATAGTTTTGAAAGCATCCTAACTGTAATTGGGATATTATCCATATGTATCATTTGTCAAACTATTGATAATATTTATGCTTAAGGTCAAATAAATTTAAATCTATTGTATTCTTTTATATTTAGATAAATTTATTAACATAAAAGAAGGTGAATATTCATGTTCTCTAGGTCCAAGAGTAAAGAAAAAGTAAATCTTGAAGACGATTTGATCCATCCGATTGAAGACATCCTAACAAAGAAAAAAGACATATCAAAATCCATATTTGGACTAGCATTAATACTCTTTGTAGTTACAATTATAGAATTAATAGTTGTTTTAACGGGATTTTTTGAGTTTGGAATAATCAAGGGTGTAGTTTCAATGCTATCTCTTGTACAATTTCTAGTTGCAGTTATTTTGATTTCTATTTCATGGAAGAAGAAATGCTAAACTAAACAATATTAATCAGCTAAAGCGATTTTTAGCATCATTTTAGTTATTTCTTTCCAGGTTTTTCTTATTTCCGATATTTCTATCCCCATCTGCATTGCAGCCATGAGTCCATCCTGAAGCGAAGTTATCCCCATTGATAGGGAAAATGTATCTATGTTTTTTTTGATAATCCCTCTTTTTTTATAGCTTTCAAAATAATCGGCAATTAATTTAATTGAATCCTTATAGTATTTTGTCATCTCAGCTTTCATGAGGGGATTACTTGTCATTAGTTCAGATATGGCAAGATTAAAATCAAGAGGAGGGAATAATCTGTCTAATAAAGTTAGATTTTCAACTGATTGAGATTGTCCCATGTTGAACATTATATCAAAAAACTCATCTGTCGCGATAGCCTCAGGTGACCTTAAATTTAGAAATGATATTAACTCTTTTTGAGTATACTCAACATAGTATCTGATTACCTCTAAAAACAGTTCTTCTTTGCTAGTAAAGTACTGGTAGATAGCTCCTTTGCTGACGCCAAGGCCTTCCGCAATTTCTGACATCTTAGTTTTGTGATATCCTTTTTCAGAGAAGAACTTTACAGATTCTCTTATTATCCTGTTTTTAGCCTCTTCTCTATAGTCAGGAAAAACTTTAGGCATTGATATCAATAGACTAACTATATACCCATGTTTAAAAATATTTCGACTTAGGGGAAAAATTAATGACTTATAAGTAAGTTTTTTGTATACTATTTAATGTAACATGTAAATACTTTTATACTTATATAAATTGATATTTTCAGGGTGCTGAGATGGAAATGTTGTTTTGGGTATTACCTATCTTAATTTTTCTGGCAAGGGTGGTGGACGTCAGTCTTGGGACCATGAGGATAATATTTGTCTCAAAGAATCTTAAGAAACTTGCACCCATAGTTGGATTTTTTGAAGTTTTTATCTGGATTAATGTTATTGGCCAAGTCATGCAGAATGTCAATAGCCTAGTACACTATGTAGCGTATGCAGGGGGATTTGCAGCTGGAAATTATATTGGTATAGTCATAGAAGAGAGACTTGCAGTGGGGCACGTTATTGCTAGAATAATTACAAAAGAAAATACAGATGGCCTTATTAAATTCTTAAAAAAAGAAAGATGTGGAGTTACAATTGTTGATGCTCATGGGAAGAAGGGTGAAGTAAAGATACTATTCACAGTTATTAAAAGAAAGAAATTGGATGCAATATATGAAGCGATTGACAAATTTACTCCCGATTCTTTTGTTTCAATAGAGGACGTGAAATCTGTAAGTGATGAGGGATTTGTAGGTATTCCCCTTAAGAAGAAGAGGTTTCTTGGAACCTTTAGGGCTTTGAGAAAAGGTAAGTGAACTTTTTATACTTCTAGGTCTAATATTCTTTATGGAATATAAGAAATTTGGTAATAAATATATAGTAAGAATAGATAAGGGCGAGGAAATCGTAGACACACTGAAAAAATTTTGTGTTGACAATAAGATTAGATTAGGAACAATAACTGGACTTGGAGCAACAAATAAAGTAACAATTGGGCTTTTTGAGACTCAATCAAAAAAATATTTCTCTAAAGAATTGATTGGAAATCATGAGATTGCCCCACTTTATGGCAACATAACGACTATGAACGGAGAAATTTATTTGCATCTTCATGTAAATTTGGGAAATGAAGAGCACAAGTCATTTGCAGGGCATCTAAATTCGGCATTTGTCAGTGCAACAGTTGAAGTGATAATTGATTCAATCGAAGGGGAAGTTGAGAGAAATTTCAGTGATGAAATCGGATTGAATCTTTTGAAATTCACTTAGGTATTTTCTTTGATATGTACGCAGTAAAATTATCACCTATTGAATAGCTATCAAGTAGTTTAAAGTTTGTTTGATCCAATAGCTCATTCACTTGTAATTTACTAAGCCTATCTTTTATGGGTGGCCCTTTTTCTGTTTCTTTCTTCTGCCATTCTATAACACAAAGTTTTCCTTGAGTTTTTAGAACCTTGTTTGTTTCTTTTAAGAAGATTACTTTGTCGTCGACCTCATGGAGAACATTTGACATTAAAGCAAATGTACCTATCTCAGAATCAATTTTAAAGTCGTAATCTTTTGTGAGGATTGGCAATATATTTTTTATTTTCTTGTCAATTATTCTTCTATTAAGTTCTTCCAACATTTCACTAGATGTATCGAGTGCAAAGACTTTTCCTTTTGGCCCTATAATTATTGAAGCAGCAATAGAAAAATAACCGATTCCACATCCAATGTCTATGAAAATATCATTTTTAGTTAATCCGGCATCAATTAGTGTTTCTTCTGGGGGCAACATTTTTCTTCGTTCTGGGGAATCTAATCGATTCATGTCTTTTATGTTGAATTTGTGAGCCATATCTAATTGATTTTTTAGCGAGTTAAAAAGATTATTACTTCCTTCTAATTATATAACTAGGGATCTATTTGTAAAACAAAACTGATTTTAGTATATACAATAACTTTGGTAAAATTATTAAGTTTACTTCATTTTTCTCCTTTTTTAATCAATATCTTTTGGTACACCTGATTTATTTCTTTCAACATATCTTCCATTTCTTTCTTTACTTGATCAGGTTTATTCACGTTAAAGTCAGGGTGGTACATCATATTCAATACTTTTTTTCTCTTTTTTATATCCTCAATTGAAGCATCTGGAGCACATCCGAACTGTTTCAAAAGCACTTCAAGAGAATCACTTTCTTTTTTGATTGGCTCCTCTCGTTTCTTTTCCCTTTTTTCATCATAATTCCATTTGTGATAATCCCATTTTTTCTCTTCTCTTTTCTTCTTCTCTTTGATATCAAACTCTGATTTTATGCTTTCAAAAAACTTATTTTTCCCGTAATCTTCATAGGTCAAAAGAATTTCTATATTGCCCTTACCGCTATATTTTGGAGTAAATCTTAATATGCATCTTTTTTCTTTTTCCATTTCTATTTTGCCTATGTCTGCAGATTCAATTGTTTTAATATTTGGAGAAGATCTTATCTCAACTTTGACATTTAGGGCATCGTCATCTCCAAGGTTTTTTACCTTGATGGGGATGGAGGCTATCTCTCCTTCTTTTATTTCTTCAAGGAACTCTTCTCTTAAGAATAGTTTGGGTCGCGAGTTCCTTTCTTTTAAGGTATAAAGTGGCTTTGAAGTTATTCCTTCTTCAAGGCATCTCTTGCATACTAGCCTTGAATAATTCCAGCACGATGAGCATACTTTTAGTCCACAAACAGGGCAACGTCTCTTATTCTTGGATGATTTAATTATCTTTTCACAAATTGAACATTTCTCAATTAAATTAGGCGTTATAGTCGGCGAATCTCTCTTTGAAGGCATCTTTATTCTAATTCTGCAATTTGAGCAAAGTAGGTACCTTTCATCGCCTTTGAAGACTATAGTGGCCCTGCAGTTGGGACAAAGTATCTTCATAGCACTAATTTAATAGGTAATCTTAAATATTTTTAGGAAATAATAGTAGTTAGAAGCGTATTGGTGAGAAATATGGCAAAAAATAACGACGCAAAATCTAATAAAGACCCTAAAGATCCCAAGAAAAAAGCAGGTGGGTGGAAAGGGCCGATAATAATAGTGTTGATCATAGCTCTTTTGTTTGCAGGAGTATTTTATGACGTTTATGGATTGGGAAATGATAATGTCCTTTTCCTCTTTGTAGATGAAGAGAAAGGAAATCCTGGAACTGTTGAAGTATCTTCTGTGATTATATTCTCTAACTTAAGGCCAATGGGAAGCAGCGTTGATATAGATCCACTCTCAACAACTACCGCCCTAAACTCTTTAGGGGTAAATATAAACAACTCTTTAGTGAAAACATCTGACCTAAAACAAGGGGTCGAACATGCAAAACAGATTTCTATAGGCGAATCAACAATTGATATCACAAGAGTTGTTGTAATCGATTCTGAAACATTAAAGGAGTTAGTTGATGTCGTTGGGCATGTACCTGTTGATTTTAAGCAGCAGATAAATATACTTGGTCAGGAAAGGGATATCACAGCAAAAGGTAACGTCACTGGGATAATGGCAAAACAAATTGTCCAGGGAAAGACATTTCCCATAGTTGATTCAAATACAATCAAAGACGTTCCAGAGACAAGCCTTTGGAGGGTAAAAAGCAAGATAATTGGTGAAATATCCCTAAACATGCTAGATTTGGCAAAATATGATAAACAAACAAGAAGAGATATATCCTATAAGATACTAAGATTATACAGGGAAGACAAAATAAAAGTTTATAATAAGAATATGACGCTCGTCCTGATCGATATACTACCTGAAGGTTTTGGTAGAATCATTATGGATTTTGCCGTTGATATAATAAGTTAGGAGGATTTATGCAGAAAGAAGTATTTGTAGTTGCAACATTTATTTTGGCAATAGGGCTTGCAATATCCGTATATAACATCAGCCTTCTGAGCAATCAAAACGCAGTACTTAGTCAAAGAGTAAGTACTCTAAACCAAGACGTAACAAAGCTTCAGGGACAACAGACAATTCTTGAAAACAAACTTCTTGTCCTTGAAACAGAAAAATCACAGTATGATTCAATCGTAAGGAATTATACTTTTCAAATTCAGGATTTATTAAAGAAAAATGAAGTTCTTCAGCTTCAACTACAATCGTGGGATATCCCTGTTGTATGGGTGTCAACTGAAGTCCAATGGACATCTTCAACTTTTCATCCAAGTGATAACGTAAGAATATCTTTCAGTCTTACAAATACAGCAAATGAAAATGCGCAGAACATTAGAATTTCTTTTCCTGAATCCTATATGAGGGGATTCCAAGTAGTTAGCGTATCAGATCCAAGAGTTAGACTAATCAGTAATGAAATTACTATCGATTCACTTGTTCCACGACAAACTTTAAGCTTTGATGTTGTCCTTAGGACTCAATCGCCCGGATTGTACAGTGGACCTCTAAGAGTTAGGTGGACTGGAATAGGGGATTTCTTTACTTTAACTGAAATAAGCACTCGTGTATCATAGAGCGGATTCAATGGAAATAAAGAAATATCCTGAAGATTTTCAAGTAGAGGAAGTCATAGATATAAAAAATGGAAAATACCTTGTTTTTAAAGTAAAAAAAATAAACAGGGATACCCTTGATGTCATCCACGAACTAGCTCGAAAAACTGGGATACCTTTTGGAAAATTTGGATATGCGGGACTCAAAGATAGGCATGCCGCGACTATCCAGAGTTTCTCTGTTGATATGATTTATGAAGATACTATAAGGGGTCTAGATCTAAAGGATGTAGAGTTATATGATTTCTCAAAAGGTCAAAAGATTGATATTGGAGACCTAGTAGGGAACAAATTTAATATTCTTGTGAGGGGTATTCCAGAAAATCCTGACGAGATTATAAGATCTAATATTCAACAGATAGAGAAAAACTCTGGATTTCCAAATCTTTTTGGGGAACAAAGATTTGGGGGCAATGAAGAGGTCGGCAGGCTTATTCTAAAAGGTGAGTTCAAAGAGGCAGTTGAGAAGCTATTGCTAAAAGATAATCTTGGTGAAGATCTAACTGATTTGATTAAGGAAGGGAAGTATGCAGAAGCACATGAATTATATCCAAATTTAAGAAATGAAAAACAGATTTTGGATTTTTTGTCAAAATCACCTGATTATGCTAAAGTGTTTATAGTTTTACCTCCTTCAGTTTCTTCTCTATTTGTTCATGCTTATCAGGCCAAAATATTCAATGAGGCTATTCTTGAAAGAATAAAGGAAGTTCCTTTAAATGAACCTGAGATGGGAGACCTTGTATCAATGGCAAAACAGGGTAACTACTACAGGACACAGGTAACTAAATCTAATCTTGGGCGCGTGAAGGAAGGGATGAAAAAAGGAGAGATAAATGTAATAGCGCCTTTAATTGGTTACAGCTCTTTGATTCCAAAATCTCTATTGGGAAAGTTATCAATAGAATTAATAGAAAATGATGGAATAACAAAGGAAAGCTTCCGTGTCAAAGAAGCACCATTTTTGGCATCCAATGGAGCATATAGAAATATCTTAGGTGGATATAAAGATCTTTCTTATACTCTTGAAGAGGACGGAACAAGATTTAAGTTCTTTCTCTACAAGGGAGAATATGCAACAGTTTTTTTGAACTACCTTACTTCTTCTTTATCTTGATTATATCGCCTATTGTTGTTTCCTTTAAGTTTTGTTTTGATTTAGATATATCAATGCCTTCGTCTGACTTTTCTTTGAGCTTTATATCTAGAATTTTTTCAATTTTCTGGATAAGTTCGTTAGATAGAGCGAAACCTTCTGTTTCAATATGGTGAATAATGGATTCTTTTTCATTCATTTTTCTGGCAAGGTCCTTCTGTGACCAACCCTTTGCTTCTCGAGCATCCTTTATAACAAGGTGATAGTCGTCTACTAGTGTGTATTCTTCTTTTGTTCTAGTAGGTCCACCTATTCTTGGTTTTGAAGGCAATACAACACCATCTGAGCCCATGGCACCTTTCCCAAATTTTGACCAACTCTGTCGGTCTGTTCCAAATCTAGAACATTTATCGCAAACCTTTACACTAGCGCCTTCAACTCTTACGTTAAAGACTTTTCCTTGTATGGTCTTGCCACATATTTCGCATATCATCTTATCAACAGTTGTTCAAATTGAACATTTATAAGGGTTTTGAGCTTTGATTAATTCTTGGAGATGGTAATCATTATTGTAAGTTTTTTTTTAAATATTTCTCATAATAATGACACTCAATGTAGAAAGATTTATAAAGATGTGAAATCTAATACATCTTGTTTGGGGTGCTAATGGTGGACAGTAGTATTAAGTATCGGACAAAAAGACTTGACGAAGAAGATGTTTATGAAAATGATGCTCAATATAATGATAAGGTAATAGAACGATTGAAACTTCTTGAAATACAAAACAGAAGCTTCATAACTGAAAAAATTAGATTAGAAAAGGAAAATGATGGCCTCAAAAAAGAGTTGGAAAGATTAAACGCGCCCCCACTGATCACAGGAGTTGTAGTTGAGGCTATAGATTCATCTAAGATTATTATTAAAAGTTCAAGCGGCCCAAAATTTGTTGTAAGTGCCTGTGCAAATGTTGATATTAAAGATCTTGTACCCGGGGCATTAGTCGCTTGTAATCAGAGAAATCTTTCAATAATGGAAGTACTACCTTCTACCAAAGATCCAGAAGTTTGTGGGATGGAAGTTCTAAATAGGACAGGGGTCACTTATTGTGAAATTGGAGGCCTAAGAGATCAAATAAACAAAATAAAAGAAACAGTAGAACTACCTCTGAAAAGACCTGAACTCTTTGATAAAGTGGGTATAGAGCCACCACACGGGGTCTTGTTGCACGGGCCACCTGGTAACGGCAAAACCTTAATTGTCAAAGCTGTTGCAAATGAAACTGATTCCACATTCATAAGGGTCGTTGGCTCTGAGTTTGTCAGAAAATATATCGGGGAAGGAGCTAGGATGGTAAGGGAAGTTTTTAATCTTGCCAGAGAAAAAGCTCCTTCGATTCTATTTATTGATGAAATTGATGCCATAGGATCAAGACGTGTTGATACTGGCATAAGTGGAGATAGGGAAGTTGCTAGAACTATGATGCAGCTTCTAGCTGAACTTGACGGTTTCGACCCAAGAGGGCAAGTTAAGATCATAGGTGCTACAAACAGAGTAGATATGCTAGATCCTGCACTTTTAAGGCCAGGAAGATTTGATAGATTAATCGAAATACCTCCACCTACAAAAGATGAATGCCTAGATATCTTTAAGATTCACTCAAGAAATATGAATATCAAGAATCTAGATTATTCTGAGATAATTAATTTAATAGATGGCCTATCTGGTGCAGAAATTAGATCGCTATGTACAGAAGCAGGGATGGCGGCCATAAGAGAAGAAAGGGATTATGTCACTTCCGAAGACTTTAAATGCTCAGTATCTAGAATTACATCATCGGAGTATCAAAGTAATTCACTAATTGGGATGTATGGATGAGGAAACCGACAGCGTCTGACTGATGATGAGAGATGGGCGGTCTGACATATTTTTTATTTTTTATTCATTTCTATAGTAAACTTTATTTACTTTAAATCCTATTATTCTAGGGGGATTATTTGAAAGGAGAGGAAATCTTAGATTTAATATTTGGTTATACTATATTTATTTTTAGTTTGGCAGCAGTATTTTTCTGCTATTATGTTGAGAACTTTATGTAAATTAGATTTCCAATTATTTTTTATTTTAAATATTGAAAAATACTATCTAAAAAAGAAAAATATCTGGAGCGAGGATAACAAAAGCATTCCACATACTATAATAGTCATAGCCACCATGATAAGTTTCTTTCTTTCCTCAGGCCTCATATAATTTTTTATTCTATTTAAGATTAAATAACTTTCTATAAGTTATTCTAAAATAAATGATTTCTTGGAATTTGATAATAAGCCCAAAAATAACTTTTTATCTATTTTTAAGTTATAATGAGCCTATAAATTAATAAAAAATAAAATATCTCACTAAGGCTTACTTTATATTGATTCGATTGGTATGCTAATTGGTGATTATATGCAGGAATACAAAAACTCAAAAAAAGTTCCTTTTCCGCTATTGATTGAAAAGGCAATAGAACATGCAAATGCTGAAAAAAATGATAAGAATTTTGTCTTATCAAACCTATTTGTAGAATTAGCTAAAGTATAAAAACATAAAATAATTTTTTTATTTATAGTTATGTCAAGCAAAATAAAGGATATACTGATGTGGGAAGAATCGCTATTCAGAAACCCCGAAGTCTTTGATCTTAGTTACATACCGGAGGTTTTTAAATATAGGGACAATGAACTTGAAGCAATATCTCATAATGTAAAGCCTTTGATTAAAGGAGATTTTCCAACAAATACTATTGTTTTAGGGCCAACAGGTACTGGGAAGACTACTTCAGTTAAATTGCTATTTAAGAACATTACAGAAGTTTCAAACAGTGTTGTACCGGTCTATATAAACTGCCAGTTTCACTATCGAGAATTTTCAATAATGTCCCAGATCTTTAGAGGCATATTTGGGTATCCTCCCGTAGAAACTGGGAAGCCTCTAACAACTCTCTATGAATATACCATGGGTGAGTTACAAAAAAAAGATAAAACATTACTTGTTGCATTGGACGATGTGGATTTTTTATTCCACGTTAACGTTGCAGAAAATATTCTATATAAAATTCTGAGGGCACATGAGATTTTTCCAGGAGTTAAAACAGGAATTATTGGGATTATCACAGATAATGCTTTTTCATTTAAAGTTTCAGAAAAGATTAGAACTGTATTTATGCCAAACGAAGTTCATTTTAAATCGTACTCTCAAGCTACAATAACGGATATTTTGAGATATCGTGCCGATATTGGATTATTTCCCGGTGTGATGGATGAAGAAGTCTTAGATAAAATTTCAGAAATAACTTTTGAGAAAGGCGATTTAAGGCTTGGGATAAGAGGAATAAAGGAAGCTGCAATGTTAGCAGAACTTCAAGGCAGGAGAAAAATAATTGTTGATGACATTGAAAAAGCAATAGAGCGTATCAGTTCTTCTTTACATGTTGAAAATGTCTTTGATGGCTTATCGAAAACAGACAAGAAAGTCCTCAAAGTTATAGCAGAAAATTCTGGTAAATTCACAAAAGCGAATGATTTTTTCAATATATTAGGCGAGGGTATGTCCTACGAACTCTTTAGAAAGTCAATAGTAAAACTTGAAAATCTTAAAATAGTTGACATTCAAAGGGCGCAGTCAAGGGGCCGTGGAAAACAAAATCTTATTCATTTAAGGGTACCTAAAGAGGCCATTCTGGAAATTATTAAGGAATAACATTTAAAAGTAACATATCGCCTCTTTAATTCAAATGAGGATACTAGTTACTAATGATGACGGCTATGGCAGTGAAGGAATAAAGAAGCTCACAGAGGTTGCAGAATCTTTGGGCGAAGTAGTTGTCATAGCGCCAAAGGAAAATTGTAGTGGGATTGGCCACAGCTATTCTATATTTAAAAAAATTGAAGTTGAAGGGCTTTATCTAGATGATAAAAAAAGAACTGATTATATTGTTTCTGGGACACCTGTAGACTGTGTAGCTCTTGCTATAAGGCATTTCATGAGGGAAAAAATTGATCTTGTCTTATCGGGTATTAATCATGGAGAAAACATATCTTATGATATATACTATTCAGGAACAGTATCCGCTGCAAGAGAAGGGATAATAAATGGTATACCTTCTATATCCATCTCTTCGTCAGATTATTTTAATCCAATGTTTGAAACAGCAACAAAATTCTTAGAAATACTTTTTGATTCTTGGAATTATAAAAAGTTACCAACTGATACTTTACTAAACATAAATGTACCTTCTGTTCCGTTTGATGAATTAAAAGGTGTCGAAGTAACAAGACTTGGGAGAAGGGTATATTATGACGAACCATTTGAAACAAACAACGAGGAGGGTAAGATGTATTTCAAAGTTTTTGGTAAGCCTCCAGGTGGCTTTGCTGAGAAAGGCACCGACTATTCTGCAATAAAGGAAAACAAGGTATCCTTAACTCCAATACATCTTGACGCAACTAATCACAACGAAATGAGATCATGGGAAGACGTAGTTAATTTAGAAAAACTAATCGATTCTTTTTAATCAGTAATTTTTAATAGCATTAGCAAGTGCGATTGAGGAAATATACTCTTCTTTTGGGGCAGCTCTAGATGTATCCACAATAATAGTACCCTCAATAGCTAGGGGATAGTACAACGCTCCATGGGAGCTCCCGCAACCAAGATGGATTAAAGTCCTATAAACTAAATTGCCTGAAATCCCATCGGGCGCAAGTATAAAATTGGAGTTTTTTATTGCATTCTCAATTAAGATTTCGGCATGATTAATCCCATACTTCTCTGTCAAAGCTTCAGCTTCAAGTATGCTCTTATCTACTCTTTCTGATCTTCCTAGATCTTTTGTTCTGCCCCCCGATAGAACAGATATCTTTGGTTCAACTTTGAATCTTTTCAATAAATCCTTTGCGTATTCAACGAACATTTCTTTTTCTTTTAGATCTTCGCCCTCGTCAATGCCAAGAGGTGCAAAAAAGAAATATTTTTTGTCATACGTTCCTAAAAGGCCAATTCTATAAATCTTATCAATTTTATAGTTGTTTTTTACTTCTTTTAAGAAATCAGAGCTTTGAAGAGTTCCTCTGACTATGGCGTCTATTTTACCTTCTTTTAAGGATGAAATAATTTTGGCAGAACTATTGAAAACTCTAACATTACAAAAATCGACACTGTTTGCTGCATCTTCTATTTTTTCGGGATTTTCAAAAGCCCCTATACCTATTGTAAGGTCCGGGTCAATTCGACTCTTTATAATGTTAAGCATGAAGGTATTCTATAAGCAATCCTTAAATATTTTCTGTAATAATCAGGAGGAATACTGCCTATCTATCGAAAAAACTAATAATCTGACGATAATTTTAAAAAGCATACTATGCCATTTGATTTAAATGGAGGTGTAATGTTGGGAAGAATCAGACCATCATTCATAAAGAGAATATCAAGACAGTTAGTTGAAAAACATAGAGGCGAGCTTACAAAAGATTTCCAAGAGAATAAATTAATTATTAAAGATTTACTCGATGTACCTACACATAAACTTTTGAACAGAATAGCAGGTTACACAACAAGACTAATGACTCATAAAGAAATAATGTAATTTTGTTTTAATCTTCTGGAGATTTATTCTACTCTAACACTTTTTATTTACGGTTAGATAAGATAATCTTATATATGTTTATTTTTGTTAAAACAGTGTCGTGGTTATATGAATGAGGATTTTTTACTAATGATACCTGGTCCGATACCAGTTCACCCTAGAGTATTTAGGGCCATGTCAATGAAAATCATGCCCCATAGAGGCGATGAATTTAACAAGCTTTTTATGGAGCAATCCGAAAGGATGAAAAAAATCTTTAAAACTAAAAATGATGTTTTTATAATTGCCGGTTCTGGAACAGCTGCAATGGACGCTGCAATAGCTAACATTGTTCAGCCAGGAGACAAGGTCTTATGTATTACATCAGGTAAGTTTGGAGAGCGATTTAGGGACATTGTCAAGGCCTACAAGGGAGCTGTAATTGAATTAAAATATGACTGGGGAATGCCTATAAAGGCAGAAGATGTTAAAAAAGCGTTAGAAAAAGACCCGGCCATCAAGGCAGTAACAATGGTACACAATGAAACTTCTACAGGAGTTAGAAATCCAGTAGCAGACATTGGAAAGATTGTAAAGGGTACAAAAGCTCTGTTAGTCGTAGATACTATTTCATCACTTGGTGGAGACAATATCGAAGTTGATAATTGGGGAGTTGATCTATGTGCATCAGGTAGCCAGAAGTGCATTGGGCTCCCACCAGGAATGTCATTTATCTCCGTTAGCCAGAAGGCTTGGGACGTAATTGAAAAAACAGATGGAACATGCTACTATCTTAATCTGAAGAAATATAAAAATAACAAATACAAGGCCCCATACACTCAACCTGTATCAATGGCTTATGGATTAAAAGAAGCTTTAGACATTATTGACGAATGCGGATTTGAGAACTGGATCAAAAAACATGAAAAGATGGCAAAGGCAACAAGAGAAGCTGCAAAGTCGATAGGTCTTTCACTTTTCCCTCACGATGAAAAGACATGTTCAAATACAGTCACATCTATAAAGGTTCCAGAGGGAATTGATGGTCAAGAACTAGTTAAAGTAATGAGGGAAAAACACGGAATAATCATAGCCGGTGGACAAGATCATCTTAAAGGAAAGATAATTAGAATTGGGCACATGGGAAGCGTTACAGAAAAGGAAATAATTGTTACTATGGCATGCTTACAGATGTCCCTAAAAGACCTTGGTTACAATACAGAGCTTCCTTCTATTCTAACTCCAATCTGGAAAATATAGATTAATCCTGAAGAAATAATATATTTTTTATCTTATTTTTGAATTTATTATCCTTTAAGCTAAAATCATCGAAACGTTTAAATAGGGTATAAAAATATCAATGTTAATCTCAGGCGAGCGTAAGCGTAAGAGTTTGAGAGGTGAAATTAATGAGAAAGTTAAATAAAACAAATCCAAGTATATTGAGTCTTATAGATTTTTTTATAGACAAAGGATATTCTGAAAAAACTCCCTTGTGGATTGACCTTTCAAAGAGATTTAAAAGGCCTACAAGGCATTTACCCCAAGTGAATCTATCAAAAATCAATAGATATTCACAAGATGGAGATACAGTAGTTGTCCCCGGAAAAGTATTGGGCAGTGGAGAGCTAGATCACAAAGTTACTGTTTCTGCATTTAAGTTTTCTAAATCCGCCATGGACAAGATAAACAAAAATGGAAGGGCAATAACTTTTTATGAACTCTACAAAGAAAATCCGAGAGGTAGCGGTGTAAGAATAATGGAGTGATCTCATGATAATCGATGGAAAAGATCAGATTCTGGGTAGAATGGCATCAGTTGCCGCTAAAAAACTTTTAGAAGGGGAAGAAGTTTTTATAGTCAATGCTGAAGAAGTTATAATTACGGGAAATAGAGATTATTTCTTTGACCTTTATGAGAAAAGGTCTCAATTCAAAGACATAGCAAATCCTTTGAGAGGTTCATTTTTCCCAAAAAGGTCTGACAGAATAGTCAGAAGAGCAGTAAGGGGAATGTTACCTTGGAAGAAAGACAAAGGAAGAACAGCATACAAGAAATTAAAGGTATATGTTGGGATACCTGATGATCTAACGGGGAAGGAATTTGTTAGATTCAATGATGCAGACGTTTCAAAACTTAGAACTAAGAAATATTTTAAGGTAAAAGAGATATCAAGCTTCCTTGGGGGCCGTATATGAAAATTATTCAATCAGTTGGTAAAAGAAAAAAAGCAGTTGCAAGAGCAACTGTGAAAGAAGGGAAGGGGAGAGTAAGAGTTAATAGCAAGCCACTTCCAATAGTTGAACCTGAATTAGTGAGAATCAAAATGTTCGAACCAATTCTCCTTGCAGGAGAGACCGCAAATACAGTTGATATTGATATCGATGTCCGAGGCGGAGGAATTATGGGGCAAGCCGATGCGTGCAGAATAGCAATCGCAAGAGGGCTTGTTGAATTCACTCAGGACAACTCTTTGAAAGAAGCTTATTTAGGGTACGACAGAATCCTATTAAGAGGAGATTCAAGGAGAACTGAAGAGCACAAGCCAAGTAAGTCTTCTAAAGGACCAAGAGCAAGAAGACAGAAATCCTACAGGTGATCTTTTGATAATCCCTGTAAGATGCTTTACCTGTGGAAAAGTGATTGGCCATCTTTATGAGCCTTATTTAGCTAGATTAAGCAAAGGGGAAAAGACAGAAAAAATATTGGACGACATGGGATTAACAAGATATTGCTGTAGAAGAATGCTTCTTACTCATGTCGATCTTATAGACGAACTGCTCGACTATAAAATATAATTTTATATTTTAATAGTTTATAGTCGATTTCACATGGGGCCGTGGGGTAGCTTGGACTAGCCTCTCACCTTGGGGTGGTGGAAACTCGGGTTCAAATCCCGACGGCCCCACCATTGGAAATGGAAAAGGAGAGGAAAGATTGACCGTAATAGAGGATATAAGAGCAAGGAAGGTTTACAACAGTAATAAAGAGAAGAGTATTGTAGAAATGGACATATATACTTCTTCAAGTTTCGGGAGGGCCTCAGTAACTTTCGAAGAAGATATCTCTGAAATTGAAGAAGTTGTTTTACCTGAGCTTGCCGGTTTGGATGCAATCGAGCAAAAATCGTTAGATGAATTACTTTGTGAAATAACGCCCTATGCTGAAATAAGATTTGCTTTGTCTTTGGCATCTGCCAAAGCAGCATCCTCTTTTTACTCATTGCCTCTTTTTAGATACCTTGGAGGAATATACGAAGAACAAATGCCCCTATTGAATATAGGTGGAAAGATATTCGATATGGATCTAAAAGAACAAAAGTCCAGTCAAAAACCAAAAAAAATTGAACTAGACACGATATCGCAGATACACGCCGCATCAAAAGATGATAAGAATTGTATAATCCCTGCAGTTGACGAAGGGGTTTGCCATATATCTTTGGCTTTTAGTCTTAGATATCTAGAAGTAATTGAAGAAAATATCCAAATAATAAATGAACTAATTAGAATTAAAGAATATTTAGGTGAGGAGATTTTATGAGTGATGAAATGCTTGTACCTCTTGATTTGTACCTTGCATCAGGAATCCATATTGGGACAACCCAAAAAACAAGGGACATGGAAAGGTACATATTTAGGATAAGACAAGATGGTCTTTATATCCTTGATATAAACGAAACAAATAAGAAGATAGAAAAAGTTGGAAAGTTTCTTGCCAAATTTGAACCGGAGAAAATTCTTGTAGTTTCTTCAAGAATCTACGGGTTCAAGCCAGTATTAGCGTTTGGTCAAAAAATAGGTGCAAAAACAATTACAAAGAGATTTATTCCAGGATCTCTCACAAATCCAAACTGTGAGGATTTCATAGAACCGGAAGTAGTAATTTTGACAGATCCAAGAGCAGACTATCAGATATTAAGAGAAGCTGGACTTGCAAAAATACCTGTTGTTGCCCTATGCGACTCAGAAAATTATCTATCAAACGTTGATTTAGTCGTTCCAACAAATAACAAAGGAAAGAAAGCATTAGCACTTGTTTACTACCTAATTGCAAGAGAAATGCTGAAAGCCAAAGGCCAAATAAAAGATGGCGAGGAGCCTCCATTCTCAATTGATGATTTCAAATCAAAGGATGAGGAGGATTAAATGGGAGAAAAAATAACTGTTTCTCTTATTAAAGCAGATGTTGGAGGATGGCCAGGACATGCACTGGTCCATCCAGATTTAATTAAAACAGCAAAAAAAGAATTAGAAAAAGAAAAAGGTAAACTTCTAATTGATTTTCACGTAACTAATTGTGGAGACGATTTAGAGCTTTTAATGACACACCGAAAAGGTGTTGATTCCCAAGAAGTTCACCATCTCGCTTGGAATACCTTTGAAAAGGCAACAGAAGTCGCTAAGGAATTGAAGCTTTACGGAGCAGGGCAAGATCTATTGGCTGAAGCATTTAGTGGAAATGTTAGAGGAATGGGTCCTGGAGTCGCAGAGCTTGAATTTGAAGAAAGAAAAGCAGAACCACTAGTTGCATTTATGATGGATAAGACAGACCCTGGAGCTTTTAACTTACCAATGTATAAGATATTTGCAGATCCATTTAACACAATAGGTTTAGTAATAGACCCAAATGCAGTAGCAGGATTTAGGTTTGAGATATGGGATATCTTAGAAAGTAAGAGAGTATTCATGGATTGCCCAGAAGAGCTATACAAAATGCTTGCTTTAATTGGTGCCAAATCAAGATATGTAATAAAAAGAGTTTATCCAAAGAAAGGCGGAAAATTACCTGCTGATGAAGCAGTTGCTAACATCAGTACTGAAAAGCTTTACAAGATAGCAGGTGAGTATGTAGGAAAAGATGATCCTGTGGCATTGGTAAGGGCACAATCAGGACTTCCTGCACTTGGTGAGGTAATTGAACCTTTTGCATTCCCACATCTAGTAGCGGGATGGATGAGAGGCTCTCATAACGGACCATTAATGCCAGTAAGCCAAAAGAATGCAGTATGTACAAGATTTGATGGACCACCAAGAGTTATAGCCCTTGGATTCCAAATAGCAAATGGAAGACTAGTCGGGCCAGTTGATCTATTTGATGACCCTGCATACGACGAAGCAAGAAGAAAAGCACAAAGAGTCGCAGATTATGTGAGAAGACATGGACCATTTGAGCCACACAGATTACCTCCTGAAGATATGGAATACACAACTCTTCCAAAAGTTCTAAGGGAACTTGAAAAGAGATTTGAAAAGTTATAATAAATTATTTTAATAATTTTTATTAATTTTGAGTTTTATTTGCAACATGATTAGAGTTGGCTTTATCTTTTCCATTATCTAAAGTATCTAGAATTTTTTCTATTTGTTTTTGGACATCCTGAATTGATTTACAAGTATCTATGATTTTCCAATTATTTGCTAATTTTAATGCTTTTTCTCTTACCTTTACTAGATCTTCTAGATTCTCAAACATTTCTTTTTCATTCCTTTTAGATAATCTTTTTAGGGATTCTTCTGGCTCAACATCTAAAAAGAACATATACTCTGAAGTTGGGAGTATTGTAGAAAAAAACTTGTAGAATAATTTTGCTAAAGGCAATGGTAAATATGCGACACCCATTAAATAACGTACAACAATCAAAGTATCGCTTTTTCCATGATACTTTCTCACTGACCTTATGACATCAAAAGCGTAGTACATAGAGGCTTTAATATAATTAAATTTTCCCTTGCCTAAAAGTGAGCTTTTTGCTTTTATTCCAAAAGTATTGTCATTTTCTGGATGGGAACGTAATATAACGCTATCTCCTTTTTTTAGATATCTATCTCGAATCAAATTTGCATGGGTGTCCTTTCCAGCACCATCCAATCCATCAATAATAATAAATCTCATTGTAGCACCAATGCCAATATATAATAAAGAATAGTTGCAGAAAAACATGCAGTCAAATTATCGAGACCCTTGGGCGTGATAGCTTCAAATAAAGTTGCAATAAGTGGAACAAACAACAGTATCGCAAAATTCATTGGTACTACAGCAACATTAGAAAATATGTAATTATAGTATTTTAATGCAATCCACATAACGGCAACTAGAATGAAATACATCGTTACCGATCCTTCAAAGCTCTTAGTTTCTCCAAAGAAATGATATTTTCTTTTTCCAAATCTAGTTCCAATTAAGGATGCCATTCCATCCCCATAGGACATTGCAGCTATACCTACAGCTATAGTCCATGGTTTATCGAAAAATAAAAATGCGAGGACGGTCCATGATATCGCATAGTACACCAATCCAAGTCCATGACCTGATGAGGAAATTTTATCTTTGATCTTTAATGGCGAGTGAGGGCTCATTAAGAATGTTAAAGGTATAAAAGGCGCAGCAGCTAGAAAAGTCATTGCAAATTTAGTTTCAAATATGGGTAATACAAACAGTACATTTCCTACCATTATATGAAGAAACTTTCGGCTGAATACTTTATATTTGCTTAATAGTTTTTCAGAAATAAGTAGTAAAACGGCCACATATCCATAGACTATTATTAGGCCGAGTATATCGCCGGATAACATTGTTTTAGTTTTTCTATGATTTATATATAAGACTATTGTATACAATTACTACATTGTTTTAAGAATTATTTATTTAACTTTAATTAGAAATTAATTCCAAAAAAGGCATCAAAATTAAAAATAAAATTTAGAGAAACTTGCTACCTTCTTCAAGGAGTCTGTTAGCAACATCTATTTCAATAGATGCTAGAACGAAATTTCTCTTTTTTATATTAGCTTCTGCCCTATCTTTCATTCTTTTTGCTTGTTTAAAGAATTTTCTTGCTTCGGCATCGTTTTTTCCTCTCATAATTCATCACCTATAAATGCTAATATAAATTATCGCTTTCTAATATTTAAATCTTTTGGTTAATTATTGATTAGCAATAAAGAAATTATATATCTTCATATCGAGAGTCTATGATCTCTCTTATTTTTTTGGCTTTTATTTCCCCGACACCTTCAACTTCCTTAAGTTCTATTTCATCAGCATTAAAAACTCCAAAGATGCTGCCAAACTTTCTCAATAATCTCCTGGAAAGCACTGATGAAACTTCTGGGAGACCTTCAACAATAAACAACTGTTTTTCTTTTAGACTCATTACTTTCTTCTCGCCCCTGATTGTGGGGGCCCTGTCCTTTTCTTTTTGCTCCCTCAATGAGATATCTACAAGAAAATTGGCAGTATCTTCTGTATTTTTGGTAAAAATAACTCTAACTCTGAAATCAACCATTGCCGAAATAATGGCACCACGAATAGATTTTTTATCCATATTTCTTATTGAATAAACATCTTCTCCTTCTACTATCAACATCGGTACTTCAAAAGTATTTGAGAGGGATAAAATTTGAGGAAAAAGAGTGCCTTTGATAAGCGATTCAATAAAATCATTAGAAGATTTTCGTTCAATCCCAATTCTGTTCGAGAGTATATAGTCTCCTACGTCTAAACGATTTATCTTGATGTTAGATTTTTCCGATAAGATTTTTAATAACTTTTTGTCCTCTCTATCATCTGCTATAATGTATGGCATATCTACAAAATCCTTTAGTTTACTTTGTCCTTTCTCTGCCATGATCATTTCATCACTTTTTCTAAACTCCCTTTTTAACTCCATCACAGTGAGTTTCATCTGCTTTTCTTTCTTCTTACTTGCCCAATAATATCCTTCATCTCTAGTCTTTTCTGCCATAAGGATTACAACTTCTCCACTTTTTTTTCTGGCAGTCCTACCTCTTCTCTGAATAGATCTTATTTCCGAAGGTACAGGTTCAAACAATATTACCATATCCACTTCAGGTATGTCAAGACCCTCTTCTGCAACTGAGGTGGCAACAAGGACGTTAAACTCTCCTGATCTGAATCTTTCAATTATCTCCTTTTGTTTTTTTTGGGATAGCCCTTCATCGCCCTTTTTTGAAGCTTGGCCAACAAATCTCTCTACCTTTATCTTTTCAAATTTTTCCAACTCTTTTACAATTCTCATTGTGGTATCCCTGTAATGAGAGAATATAATTAGATTTTTTCCATTACTTACTTCTTTAATAACAAGTTCATATAATTTTGAAAGTTTTGGATGTTCTATTCCTTCCTGCTTTAGATTATCGGCCATTGTTATTATCTTCATTACAGTTTTTTCAGAAAGTAACTCTAATGAAGAACGACTTTTACTCTCTCTCATCGTTTTAAAATAAGATATTAATGGAGATATCCCTTGAGTTTCCAATAATTCTAGTGCATGATGAATTTTTAGGGCCTTTGCTTGGGATTTGAGAGCGCCATAATAAATTGACTTTTCATGTATCGGAGCTTCCTTAATTTTATTGTTAATTTTTGTAACGGTACTTAACAATTCTTTTTTTGTAACATCTTGCGAAGAAACAAATCCTAGATCTTTTAGGATTGTAATCTCTTTTTTTAGCAACATCTCAAGCATCTTTTTAATTTCTATAAATTCATCAGGAAGTTTTACAGTAATCCAAGAGATGTCTATATCTTGGACATAAGGTTTTACATCAGGCGAGTTCTCGTTCCTGATTTCTATATTTTCAATTCCTAGATTTTGAATAATATCCTTCATCTTTTCTTTATCTGATGCAGGTGAAGCAGTTAATCCCATTATTCGTATATTTTTTGAAATTGCTTTTTCTGCAATGTATGTATAGGCATAATCCCCTGTTGCACGATGGGCTTCATCAAAAATAATAAGGCCAAAATCTTCTAGATTTATCTTTCCACCTAATAGGTCATTTTCTATTACCTGTGGTGTCGCTATCACAACTAAAGACTTGGTGTATAGTTCATCTCTTTTAGAAGGGGATACTGTTCCAGTTAGAAGAGAAAAATTTTCTTTTTCAAGATTTAATGCATCTGAAAAAGATTTTAAATGCTGCTCAGCCAGTGGTTTAGTTGGTGCTAGAACTAAAACTTTTTTCTTTAAGGAATGTAGGGTGTATGCTGCAAGTAATATTCCTATGTAGGTCTTACCAAGTCCTGTTGGTAAAATTACTAAAGTATTTTTATCTTTACTTTTTACAAAAATAGTTTCTTGATAGGCTCTAGGTGAAATCTCCCCTTTAATAAAGGGATGAGAAAAAGGCATTATCTTCCCATCTTTTCAAATTTCTTTTCAAAATCATCCTTTTTCTTTATTTGCCATACTATAATCTCATCTTTTTTTGTACTTTCCACTTTTCCTTCTTCCTGTAATCTCAACAAAAGAGATTTTGTTCTCATTAGACTTTCTTTTGTTTTTTCACTGATAGTCTCTGCGGAAAGAGGAGATTCTTCATTCTCAAGTAGTTTTAAAATTCTTTGATACATAAGATGCCTCCTAAAGCCCTTAACGAGGGAAGGGAAATCTAGCACTAGAGGTGAAAAAATATGAGAGGATTCTAAATTTTTCCTCCATTTCCCTTCCCAAATATCAAGATTACATAAACCTATAAATACTTTTCGATAGTATTCCATCTATGCGATATCTACCTTATAGAGAAGAAAATGGATATCTTTCAATGGGGCTTGACGAATCTTTGCTTTTGTTAAGGGCTAATGAACTAATACCAGATACATTTAGATTTTATTCATTTTCTCCTTCATGTGTTTCGATTGGATATTTCCAGAGCCTTAAATCTTCAATTGACATGGATTACTGCAATAGAAACAATATTGATTATGTAAGAAGAATAACTGGGGGAGGAAATGTTTTTCACGATTGTTCGGGCGAAATTACTTATTCAGTTGTTATATCGGAAAGAAATGTTCCTGAGAACATTCTAGATTCCTTTGAGTTCTTATATGGCGGAATTATTATAGGGTTAAAAAAACTCAATATTAATGTGGAATTTAAACCTCTTAATGATCTAATGTTAAATTCAAAAAAACTATCTGGATCTGCCCAAACAAGAAAATTTGGTGTTATTTTACAACATGGAACTTTAATGTACAATACCAATATAGAATTGATGGAACGAATTCTTAGAATATCGGATAAAAAAATAGAAATAAAAAAAAGAGTTACAACGCTGACAAACGAAGGATATAATTTTGAAAAACAAGAACTAATTAAAAGTTTAAAAGAAGGATTTGAAGAGATTTATGGGGAATCAAAAGAAGAAAATGTTTCCAAAGATGAATTAATTATTGCAAGAAAATTATCAAAAGAAAAGTATGAAACAAAAGAATGGAATAATAAAAGATAATCTAGAAAATCTTTGGAATTAGATTGTTTTAGGAACTATTCTATCAATAAAATCGTATGGATTTTCTACATAGATTTTTACTTTAATTGGGCCAAGAGGTGATACCCTGGATAGATTTACCCTACCTGCAAACGCAGCCTGTTTATTCATTGAAAAAGAAACTTTCGTCCCTTCAGTGCCTTCTTTTAGCACCATATTCACACTATCTCTAATTGCTTCAGAATATACTAATTCAATAAATCTTGAAAGAACATCTTCTTCTTCCGAGTAGCCAATTATTTCATTGTCTTTTTCTTCGATTTCGATATCAGGGAAGATATTAATTATTGATTTTTTTACTTTTTCAGAATCTTCAGTTGATTTTACGTCTGCAAAAACTTTTACTTTAAAGCTCATATTTTTTAGCCACCTTGTCAATATTGGACCTAAAATCTTCGAAGGTGCCATTATTATCGATTATGACATCAGATAACGCAAAAGCTTCACCTAATCCCCAAGATAGTTCCCTTAAGTCCCTTTTATAAAAATCTTCGAAGGTTTTTGGATCATCTGCTCTTCCTCTATTCTTTAATCTTTCAAATCTTATACGTGGTGAAGTATGTATGCCAACTAGGAAAAAATCAATTTCATTCCTGAATCGCTCAATTTCTTTTATACCTCGTATTCCCTCAATTAAAAACTTTCCATCCTGAGTCTCACTAATTCTATCTAAAGTCAAGATGGCTATTATATCAAGCCCTTCTTTATCTCTAAGTATCTGTGCAACTTTCCCACTTTCTTCAAGGAGATATCCTCTTTTCAAGGTTTCTTCTCTTACTATGTCTCCCATGGATATAAATCTGTATCCATAACTAAGAGCTATATTAACAAATTCACTTTTTCCTGAACCTGGCATACCTACAATTGCTATCATCCTACCACCTTAGCTTCTGAAACAATCGAAGGGGTTATCATACCACCGGTATTTTTAACCTCCCCATATACTCCTTTAACTTTACTCAAAAACTCAAATACATTTCCTGCTATCATCCCATGTTTAATTGGGTGAACTTTCTCACCATTTTTTATGTAAAAGCCACTAGAAATTTCAACAGAAAAATCCCCAGAAATTGGATTTGCTGTATGGGCCCCCCTCAATTCATTAACAATAAATCCTTCTTTTATGCCTTCTATTTTCTCACCTTCAATAATGAAGTTAGTAGTACCCATGGAGGGGAGAGATTTATAATCTCTTTCTGAATTCCCAGTAGATTCAACTCCAAACTTTTTTCCATAAAAGTCGTCAAAAAGAAATCCTTTCAATATACCTCTCTCTAAAACTACATTTCTTTTTGTCGGATTACCATCGCCGTCAAAATTTGCAGAAGCGACGCCATAATCAATGGTGCCATCATCAATCATTGTTAGATTTGTTATTTTCTCTCCAATTTTTCCCTTTAGAAAGCTTCTATTTTTATCAACGCTTTCTGCGAAAAGATGAGATATAAACGTATTAGAAAGTAATGAAGAAACTGCTTCAGGTTCCAAAATGACATCACAATAAATCGATTGGATTTTTTTTGCATTACTGGTTTCTTTAGCTTTAAAAGCTGCCTTTTCTCCAATTGGAGTAAAATCAAATTTTTTTCGCATAATATTATAATCAAAACCTGTAGATATATCCTCGACCTTGTAAATAGCC
Organism: Methanofastidiosum sp.; assembly: GCA_035362715.1. NCBI lineage: Archaea > Methanobacteriati > Methanobacteriota > Candidatus Methanofastidiosia > Candidatus Methanofastidiosales > Candidatus Methanofastidiosaceae > Candidatus Methanofastidiosum > Methanofastidiosum sp. The sequence goes on along the minus strand of DAOSDU010000016.1, from coordinate 5,474 downwards.
GATATATATCCAAAAAGAGTTGCATATTTTTGAATTAAAGAGATGCCAGTTGATGTTGAAATAGATTCTTCATGAAAAGTAAGATTTGTGCTTCCAGAAGATGGAGTTCCCCCTTTTTCTTCACAGCCTTTAATCATGTCCGTTGAGAATTTCATTAAATCCTCAGAATTTATTGAATATAATGATTTATCCGCCAAATCTCTATTTTTTATTTTTTTTGGGGTGGGTAGGCTAACAAAATCTTCTCTTGCCCTTGATACTTTAAGAACTTTGTATGCCGTCTTAACACATTCTTCCAAACCATTTGTATTATTTGTAAAAGAGAATCCTTGCTTTTTTCCATCCACTACCCTTACACCGACTCCTATGGTTTCTTTTTCTTCGCCTATTTCTACATTATTCTTTTCAATATCATAGGAAATAACCTTAATTTTCTGAGCAAAAACTTCCCCTTCAGAATCGATAAATTTCATTGTTTTATGAGAAATTTCTTCTAAATCCATCTATACACCTAATTAAACAAAGTTTTGGACATTAAAAAAGTTTCTTATAATCATTATTTTTGAATTATTCAGGTAACAAACCTGCAAACCATTTAAATATAAGCAGTAATAGGGGGTATATGGATATAGCAAAGGACAAGGCTTCTATTGAAGCAATTCTTTTCATTTCGGGAGAACCTGTTCCAATTTCCAAGTTGCTAAAAAAACTGGGTATGAAAGACAGGGAATATGTAGAAGGCCTAATAGAGAATCTTTCTAAAGAGTATCGTGAGAGGGGAAGTTCGCTTGAAGTAGTTAGGGCTGTGGAGGACAGGTATACAATGCAAGTGAAAAATGAATATTCTTTATTAACTGCTGATTTTGCTCCAAAATCCGAAATAAGAGGGGCAGTCCTGAAAACTTTGGCTATTATTGCGTACAAACAGCCCTTAAAAAAATCGGACTTAGTCAAATATAGGGGCAGTCAATGTTACGAACATGTAAAAGTATTGGTTGAAGCAGGTCTTTTAGATGCTGAACCTTGTGGCAAAACAAAGATTTTAAAAACAACGACCAAATTCTCCGAAATATATGGCCTTGAATCTTCTACGCCTACCGAGATTAGAAGGTTTATGGAAAGCATATTGAAATAAAAACTTTTATAAATAACTTAGTCATTAACCGCATGTTGAAAAGTATGACCGACCTAAACAGAATTGTTCAGGAAATCAGAAATTATGAAGGTGTTAAAAGAAAAAATCCAATTAAACATCTAATTACTCAATTCAAACCATTTTCTAATTATGGAAACACTATTATTGATTTTGGTGACGACGCCGCTGTTTTAAAGGGCGATTGCAATTATCTACTTCTCGCAGCAGATGGGATTTGGGCAAATCTCTTAAAGGATCTTTTTTGGGCAGGGTACTGTGCAGTACTTGTGAATGTAAATGATATCTATGCAATGGGGGGTAAACCTATTGCCATGGTCAACATCATGTCATTAAAAAAGACTGATAATTGTAAAGATTTACTTGAAGGAATAAAAACTGGGTGTGAAAAATTTAAAGTTCCAATGGTTGGTGGGCACCTTCACCCTGATACCGATAGTACAACTGTATCTGTATCTATAATGGGTAACGCTTCAAAAATACTTTCTAGTTTTTCTGCAAAAGATGGAGAAGACATAATCTTGGCAATGGACATGGACGGAAGACGTTACAACAACTATCTTAATTGGGACACTACACTTAACAAATCCTCTGAAGAGTGTCTTTCAAAGTTAGGGATAATGAATGAAATAGCTGAAAAAGAACTTTCATTTGCAGCCAAGGATATTTCAAATCCAGGCATTTTGGGAACAATTGGAATGTTGCTTGAAACATCCAGAAAAGGCGCAGTAATTGATGTTGATGAGATACAAAGGCCAGACAATATGGACTTTATAGATTGGCTAAAGATTTATCCTGGGTATGGATTCACTTTAACTTCATCCCCTGAAAATACTGACAAAATATTATCTCTTTTCAAAAAGCAAAAAATCGAAGCTAGAGTTATTGGTAAAGTTACAAACGATAACATAATGACATTAAAAGATAAAAATAAAAAAATGACTCTATTTGATTTTAAGTCAGATATAATAACTGGCATAAAATAAAAAACTTTTTAAATTATCTTTTTTTAACTATACTATGAGATGCAATGATTGTGAGGACTCCTTCTGTATGGAAGGAATAAACTGTTACGGAAAGGAGATAAAAGATTACGCCGAAAATGAAGTAAGAAAAGAAGAAAATCTTAATTTTTATATTACTTCAACAGAACTTGAAGTAGATGCATATATGAAGCTTCCAAGAGTTCTTGAATTAATTGAATTTTCTAAAAGAATGAACTACAAAAAACTTGGCATTGCTTCATGCGTCGGATTGAAAAACGAATCACAAGTTCTTACAGATTTACTCCAAGAAAAGGGATTTGAAGTTTCTCTTGCTATATGTAAGGCTTGTGGAATCGGAAAAGGAGATTTCAGAGTTACTAAAACATTATCTGGAAAGCTAAGTGAATCTTCATGCAATCCTATTGGTCAGGCTAAATTACTAGAAAAGGAGAAAACAGAGTTTAACATTGTTGTAGGACTTTGTGTGGGGCACGATTCCTTATTTATCAAATATTCAAAAGCACCGACTACCGTACTTATTGTAAAAGATAGGGTACTAGCGCACAATCCCATTGGAGCTATTTATTCAAACTACTGGATTAAAAAAATAAAGAATTACAAACTAGAATAATTATTGGGCGGGGCTACAGGATGTTTTTTCTCCAGAAAATCTTTCCAATTCCCCTCTAATAAACTTATCAACAACCTCTTGGACTTTTTCTCTTTTGGTGAAGAAGAGATCAAATCCTTGACAAGTTAGCACTTCCATAGCACGAGGGCCTAGATTTGAACAAATTACAATTCCAACATTCTTTTTTAGAAGCAAATCAACTGGACTTTCAGAACCACCAAAATGGTCGCTAGTATTATCTATTATCTCTACGTTCTCAATTTTATTCTCAATTATTTCTATAACAGTATAAGTAGGGGCCATTCCAAAATGATTAAAAACAATATCTGAAAGTCCACCCATTGAATCTGTTGGTATTGCAATTTTCATATCATTACCAATTGGATATTATATGAATTTTTTATTTTTAGATATATTCATTCACAGCGCTGATTACAACTATTGATATTTTTAATATTTGTTCCGTTGCATTCTGGGCATTTTATGTTGTCTTCTTCTGAAATATTCTTAACTTCCCAGAAATGGTTACAATTTAGGCATTTGAATTGATTATTGCCCATTTCGTAATCTCCGCCGAAAATCTCTATTGCTTTAGAGTTTACAAGGGCATCAGAAACTTTGTTTCGTGCTTCTTTTAGAATCCTATGGAACGTTGGCTGTGAAACTCCCATTTTCTCGCAAGCCTCAGTCTGTTCCATACCTACTAAATCTTTAAGCCTAATAGCTTCTAGCTCTTCAAATGTAAGTCTTATAATATCAAGATTTCCCAGTGGCACTCCTCTTGGTTTAAAATAACGTGCATTTGTATCAACATAAATACATCTTTTTTTCCTGGCTCTAGGCATATTATGTAACTGCATTTTTAGATTAAAAAACTTATGCCTTACATGATCTTAGAATATCTATTTTAAGATACGCGACTAATTTACCACCCATAATAATTTAGATATATGGAGCCAAAAATGGCTTGATGAATAAAAAATTCATATTTTTTATAAATCGAATAAAAAAGAAAAATTAAAATATCTTCTTTAGATACTCTTCTTTTGCACCGCCGAATTGATTTGGCCAAAATACCCCTTCGGTCTTATCGATTTCAAATATATCGTATGAAACATCACATCCCGGGAAATCTTTTCTGCCCTTGTACTCAACAATATCCCCGATATGTAGCTCTTTTGTGATAGTTTTAAATTCCGATATGAATTTAGTTTCTGTCCAAGATATCGAACTTCCCTTCTTGACAACCTGATATTTCTTTCCGATTTCAAATTCCATTCAAATCGACATTTGAAATATTATTCTTTCCCTTTCTTCTTTTTCATAAATTCCATCATCTCTTCGGGAAATGGGAAGACTATCGTGGAATTTTTCTCAGAAGCTATTTCTGCCAATGTTTGATATAGCCTCAACTTAAGTGCAGCGGGCGATTTATCTATTATCTCCCCAGCGTTCGCTAATCTTTGAGCAGCTTGTTCTTCTGCTTCAGCAAGAATTATTCTTGCCCTTCTATCCCTCTCAGCTTCGGCTTGATGAGCCATTGCTCGTTTCATGTTGTCTGGGAGTTCTATGTCTTTTATTTTTACATCAGTTACTTTAATTCCCCACGGATCTGTTTCAATATCTACGATTGTTCTTATTTTTTCACCTATTTCCTCTCTCTTGGCTAGAATTGTATCAAGATCTGATTTTCCAGCCATATCTCTTAGTGCAGATTGTGAAAGCTGAGATATAGCAAATTTATACTGTTCCACTTCAAGTATAGCTTTGTCGGCATTTGTAACTTTAAAGAAGACCACTCCATTAACCTTCATTGGGACATTATCCTTGGATATAACTTCTTGAGCAGGTATATCCACTGTAACTACCCTTAACTCTACCTTTTCTACCCTGTCTACTATGGGGATTATCCATTTTAATCCAGGTCCAAGTACACCTACGAATACACCTAACCTAAATTTTACAGCTCTTTCGTACTGTTTTATCACCCTGATACCTGCTAGAATGAATATTAGTATAGCAGCCACAGGAGCCAATAATATTGGATTTATCATCATTAGTTATTCAACTTTAGAATATATAATATTACCTATAATAAAATATACAATTTTTAGAAAATAGGATAATTAATAAAAAAATAAAAATTTTCTTAATTTAAGGAACAACAGTAACTCTACAATCTGCATATCTAGCCACGTCTTCTGCCACGTGGCCCATAGCTAGTCTCTTTATACCTGTGAGTCCTGTTTTACCAACAATAATGTGATCGCATTTTTCATCATCTGCAGTCTGGACTATTGTATCTACAACCCTTCCAAGTTTCATCATTGCCTTAGGCTTAATTCCATGCTTTTCTGCAAACTTTGTCATCTCTTTCAGTACGTTGTTTCCCCTTTTACACAATGGATCTTCCATCATACAACTAAGTTGTTCTTCAAAGAATGGAGAATATCTTTTTATGTCGTCTGTTCCTTTAATTTTATCTTGCCATTCTGGCTGGAATCTATCCATAGCTTCATATGTAAGTTTTAATTTATCTGCATCTACTACATATAGCAGCATAACCTGTGCCCCAGTCTTAGATGCCACCCACGCAGCATATTCTACGGCCTTTTGAGAAGGCGCAGATCCATCTACAGGAACTAATATTCTTTTTATTAATTCAGCCATAATATCGCCACTATAATTATCGTTATTCTTATAT
>DAOSDU010000015.1 GCA_035362715.1 Methanofastidiosum sp. | reverse complement strand
TCTTACCTCTGTTGAAACGGTTGATAAAATAATAAGATCTTCTTCAAATAAGGAATTTAATATAATTGAAGTAAATAAAGTAAAAATAAATGACTATGCTAAGCCAATGCCTCTGGATCAACAGAAATCCATCCCACTCTTCTCAAAAATCAAAGTTAATATTCTAGGATTAGGGGAGGAATCTACATATTTTAGTAGAAATGATTTTGATGGGATAATAATCTCTCAAAGACTGGCACAATTATTCGGCGTAAAAATGGGGGACACTTTAACTCTAGAAGAAAATGATTATAAAAAGACGTTTATTATTAGAGATATCAAGACTGGCCCTTTTAATAAAGATGCCGAAATTCTAGTTTCATATAACGCGCTTAGTGATTCTTTCCCTGACATTTATACCTATACTCTAAATGTCATTGCAAAAGAAGGACAGACAGCATCATTATCTAAAAAAGTAAAGGCAATGTTTTCGCCAGATTATTATGTTTTTGAATCCTCTGAAGTTTTATCAATTGTTAATAGATTAATCGATCAGGTAGTGATTCCAATATCATTACTTGCTTCATTTTCACTTTTCGTTGCCATAATTGTAATTTCTAACACAATGTACCTTACGATAATTGACCGAAAGAGAGAAATAGGAATTATGAAGGCAATAGGTGCAAGTAATCTTACAGTATTAAAAAATCTTGCAGTAGAAAACTTGGCAATAGGTGCGATTGGAGGAGTTCTTTCTTTAGCTATTCTTTACATGTCATTCTTTGCTCTTTCTATCATTTTACAAATCGGTGGCACCCCTATCAGTCCAATAATTTTAGGCGGGATATTCCTTTTGTCATTAGTTGTATCTGTAATTGCTTCGATTATCCCTGCATACAATACCTCAAGGATAAGACCTTTGTCCGTACTCAGATATGAATAATCCTAGCGATTTTATTGTTCAGTATCATTTAAACAAAAATGGCATATAACCGAAAATCTTATAAATGGATTGATTAGATTAACTTTAGGTGAACTTAAGTGGCCATTTCACGAAGCTGTCCAATGCGAATAGTTGTCAGAGATTTAGACGCCCCGTTCGAAGATTCACCAGTAGGATATATGGAATGGGTTTGTGAGTCACTAGGAATTGTTACTGGAAGAGATGTAAACAAGACAGCAATTACATTGTTTAGGGTGATAGTCGAAAAATCGGATTATCGATGTGGCATTTCAAGTACAGAATTAGCAGAAGAGCTTTCAATGTCTCGTGGGGCAGTTATTAATCAACTCAACAAACTGATTGAGTGTGGCCTCATAAGAAAAAGTGGAAGAAATTATACTCTCCGAGGTGGAAATCTAACAAGAACAATGATGGAGATAAGAGGAGATTTTGATAGACTCTTTGAAAGACTGGAGAAAGCTGCAACTTATATGGACAATTGCTTTGGCTTTCCAAGGGAGAATAAAATCTACAAAAAATTTAGGTGTTTTAATGACTGATGAGAATGAAATCCTTGAAAATAATGAAGACAAAATCGCTGAACTTGAAAATAAAATCTCTGAACTAGAGAAACGGCTTTCAGAAAGTGAATCAAAGTCAAAAGAAAATTATGACAGACTATTGCGGAGCGAAGCAGATTTTCAAAATCTTAAAAAAAGAACAGAGAAAGAAAAAGACGATACTAAAAAATATGCGTTACAGGAAATAATTATGGGTATTTTAAATGTACTCGATCACATTGAAAGAGGAATAAAAGCTTATAGCGAGATAGACAAGAAAAATCTAGATAAAGTTGATGTATTGAAAGGAATGGAACTCATTTATAAAGATCTTAAGGACGTTCTTAGTTCTCACGGATTATGTGAGATTGAATGCGTAGGCAAAGAATTTGATCCATTTTATCATGAAGCACTGGCTACAATTTGTTCGGAAGAATCAGATGATAACACAGTAGTAGAAGAGTTTCAAAAGGGATATATTTTAAATGATAGGGTAATAAGACCATCAAGAGTTAAAGTAACTAAAAAGGAATAATTAGTATAATAATGTTATAATCAAGAGGTGAACTATAATGGGAAAAGTATTAGGAATTGATTTAGGGACAACAAATTCATGTATGTCTATAATGGATAAAGGCCAACCCCTTGTAATACCAAATGCAGAGGGTGGGAGAACTACGCCTTCAGTCGTAGGAGTTTCATCTAAGGGAGAATGGCTAGTAGGCAGAGTTGCAAAAAATCAGATAGTTTCGAATCCTGAGAATACTGCTTACTCAGTTAAGAGATTTATTGGTAGAAGATATGATGAAGTTGATAGTGAAAAGAAAATTATCCAGTACACAATTACACCTGGGAATACTCAAGAAGTAAGGATTGTTCTTGGGGGAAAGGACTATACTCCAGAAGAACTTTCTGCAAAAATTCTAAAGAAAATGAAAGATGATGCAGAAGCGTACCTTGGAGAGAAAATCACGGAAGCAGTAATTACCGTACCTGCTTACTTTAACGATTCTCAAAGAAAAGCAACAAAAGATGCGGGAGAAATAGCCGGACTTAAAGTTTTAAGAATTATTAACGAACCTACCGCAGCAACTCTTGCATATGGACTTGATAAACAAGAAGAACAGACTGTCCTTGTTTATGACCTTGGAGGAGGTACTTTCGATGTTTCAATTCTTGAAATAGGTGAAGGAGTATTTGAAGTAAAATCTACTAATGGTGACACACACCTTGGTGGAGACGATTGGGACCAGCGTGTGGTTGAGTGGTTAGTTGAAGAATATAAAAAGCAGTATGGTAAGGATATAACTAAAGACAAAATGGCAATGCAACGTCTAAAAGAAGCCGCCGAGAAAGCAAAGATTGAATTGTCCGGGTTAACTGAAACTTCCATTAATCTACCATATTTGACTGCGGATGAATCTGGTCCAAAGCATTTAGAAGTATCCTTATCTAGGTCAAGATTTGAAGCAATGACAAAGGATCTTATAGACAGGACAATGAAACCAATTCAGCAAGCAATGACAGATGCAAAAGTAGAGCCAGAAGATATAGACTCCATTCTACTTGTAGGTGGATCGACAAGAATGCCTCAAGTTTACAATTATGTAAAACAGTACTTTGCAAAAGAGCCAAGAAGGGACATAAATCCTGACGAATGTGTGGCAATTGGCGCAGGAATTCAAGGTGGAGTGCTAAAAGGTGAAGTAAAAGATGTACTTCTTCTAGATGTTACACCATTGTCCTTAGGGATTGAAACTTTTGGCGGAGTATTTACTAAATTGATTGATAGAAATACAACTATACCTACAAAGAAAAGCGAAGTATTCTCAACAGCAACAGACAATCAATCTTCAGTAGAGATACATGTGCTCCAGGGGGAAAGGCCAATGGCAGCGGACAATCATACTCTTGGTAAATTCACTCTGAGTGGTATACCCCCCGCTCCAAGAGGTATCCCTCAAATAGAAGTCACATTTGATATTGATGCAAATGGAATTCTAAATGTTACAGCCAAAGACAAAGGAACTAGAAAAGAACAGAGTATTACCATACAAGCATCAGCTAACTTATCTAAGAGTGAGATTGAAAATCTAAAGAAAGAAGCCGAAGCTCATGCACAGGAAGATACAAAAAAGAAAGAATTGGTAGAAGCAAGAAACCAGGCGGATACAGTAATTTATACAACTGAAAAAGCGATTAAAGACTTTGCAGATAAAATAGATTCCTCTAAAAAATCTGAATTAGAAGGATTAATAGCAGAACTAAAAAATGCTATAAGCGGAAATAATTCTCAAGAAATAAATGAGAAGACTGAGAAATTATCAAAATCGATGTATGAAATAAGCACTAAGATTTATCAACAAACACAGAGTGCACAAGGGCAGCCAAATGAAGAACCAAAGACTGAAGGCGGTACTAACACTGGTGACAATGTATATGATGCTGATTTTGAGGTAACAGACGAAGATAAAAAAGATTAATTTATTTTTTTATTATTTTTTGAGGGTTCAGGATGACTAAAAGAGATTACTACGAAGTTCTAGAAATAAACAAAAATGCTACAGATGACGAAGTAAAAAAGTCATATAGGCGACTTGCTAAGAAATATCATCCCGACCTCAACAAGGGCGATAAAGCAGCTGAAGAAAAATTTAAAGAAATTTCCGAAGCTTACGAAGTTCTTATGGATAAAAACAAAAGAGCTAATTATGATAAACATGGACATGCCGGAGTAAACAGTCAATTTGGCCGAGAAGGATTTGAATGGAGTAACTTTACTCATTTCTCTGATTTGGAAGACATTTTTGGTGGCGGATTTGGCGGAGGAGGTTTCGGCGATTCTATATTCGACATATTTTTTGGGTCTTCGGGCCAAAGAGGTGGAACTTACAGACCGCAAAGAGGTAGAGATCTAAAAACAGGCATATCTATAACACTTGAAGAAGCCTATACTGGCACAAAAAAATCTCTTAAAATGAACAAAGGGTTAAAATGTTTAGATTGTCAAGGCACAGGATCTAAAGGTGGCTTACCACCTAAAGTTTGTCCTGCATGTGGTGGTACAGGTAGAGTTCAAGCTAGAAGGGATACAGTCTTTGGAACATTTGCGACAGTCACAGCATGTAATACTTGTGGAGGAAGGGGAAAAGTTATTGTAGAAAAATGCCCTAAATGCAGCGGAAGTGGCAGTGTACGTGGAGAAAAGACAATTAGTATAGACATCCCTAAAGGAATTGAGGATGGTAGTACCCTTAGGATATCACAAGAAGGCGAAACAGGTGCTGCCGGGGGGCCACCTGGAGATTTGTATGTTGAAATTAGAGTAATCCCACATAATAAATTCAAAAGAGAAGGTGCAGATCTAATATATGCCCAATCTATTGGGATAGCTCAAGCTACTTTAGGATGCTCTTTATCAGTACCCACAATAGATGGAAAAGCGAATGTAAAAGTTCCAGCTGGGACCCAGCCAGAAACTATTTTGAGATTAAAAGGTAAGGGTATGCCTAAGTTAAGGGGATTTGGAACTGGAGATTTACTTGTTAAGGTAAAAGTTGAAATACCAAAAAGTTTAACTTCTGAAGAAAAGGACTTATTGAAAAAATACGCACAAATAAGACACGAAAATCTTAGTTAATTTAATTTATGAGTATCAAAAATAATTGTAAGATTCAAAGCTATAAAATAGAGTATATGTCTTGAGATTAACTAATCTTAGATAATAATAACTTATAAATAGTATTGGTGTTATCTTATTATGTGCATGGGGGAAAAGAATTGACTTATCTTAGAGAAAATATCGGTCCCAATGGTAAAAAAACAAGCCCTAAACTAGTGGATGGATTAAAAAACTTTATTATTGATATCGACGGAGTAATATGTGATGATATACCTAATGAAGAGCCCGAAAGAATGGAATCAGCAAAAGAGATTCCTAATGCTAAAGCCACTATAAATAAATGGTATGACGAAGGGCACATTATAACCTTTTTTACTTCAAGAACTGAAAAAGAAAGAGAAGTTACTGTCAAGTGGTTAAAAGACCATGAAATTAGATACCATAATATTATCTTTGGTAAGCCAAGGGGTGGTAATTACCATTACATTGACGATAAAGACATAAGAGCTACAAGATTTGAAGGCAAATTCGGAGAATTTGTTAAAAAAACGAAGGAGATTCAAGTTTTTGAATAATTCATTTATCGCTGTATATCATTTAGGTAACTTTTTATATTGATTAAATCCTAAATATGAACATGGATTCTAGTTTCAAAGCTGATACTTATCCGAATTTTAGAATATACAACTCGCTTACAAAAAAAGTCGAATTGTTCAAACTTAGAAATAATAAAGAAATTAATATGTTCACATGTGGCCCTTCAATTTACCGAAAGCCACATATTGGTAATTATAGAACTTTTATATTTGAAGATATACTTCAGAGATATTTGGAATATTTAGGATATAATGTAACAAGATTGATGAATTTTACTGATATTGAAGATAAAGCAATTGAAGAAGCTAAAGTCAAGGGAGTAACTGTAAACGAATTGACAAAAAAAATAGCAGATATCTTTCACGACGAAATAAAACTTCTTAACATTAAATCGCCTACTCATATTGTAAGATCTACCGAGACCGTTGACTATGCAATTAAGATAATAAAAAAACTAATAGAAAAGGGACATGCATATTACTATAAAGAGGATATTTATTTTGACCCTAAAACTTTCAAGGGATTTGGAAAACTTTATGGGCTTGATATGTCTAACTGGCCAGAAAAGAAAATAAGATTCAAAAGAGACAACTATTCAAATAATATATGGAATTTAGGTGACTTTATTTTATGGCACTCATGCAAAGACGAGACTTACCCCTGCTGGGATGCCCCGATAGGTAGGGGCTGGCCAGCTTGGAACGCCCAAGACCCAGCTATTATCATGCATTCTTTTGGTTACCAAGTTGATATTTGTTGCGGGGGTATCGATAATAGATTAATGCACCACGATTATAATATTGCCATAATGGAAAGCTACTCCGGGGTAGACTTTTGCCCTTACTGGCTGCACGGCCATCATTTATTCGTTAATGGAAAAAAGATGTCAAAAAGGAAAGGGAACATATTATATGTTGAAGACCTAATTAATAAAGGCTATTCCACAAGAGATATTAGATTCTTCCTTATTTATTCTCATTATCGCGAAAGAGTGAATTTCACGTTTAATAAATTTAAGAGGAGTTCAAAAAAACTTAATGATTTTGTAAACATGACTAATTATATATTAATGAGAGATAATTCTGGTCTATCTTCTCCAACTGTCCATATGCTATTGGATGAATTGTCCAAATCTTTTGAGATGCATATGGGAAATGACCTAGATGTCAAAAATGCCTTCGATTCGATTAATGCGATTGTTAAAAAATTATATATTTTAAAAAAGAAAGGAAAAATAAGCGACAAGGATTCAGAAATTCTTTCAAAGAAACTATATAAGATTGATGACGTGTTAAGAGTAATTTTTGCCAATTAGTCGTGATTTTATGATAAGGAAATCTTTACTGTTAAGAATATTTGATGCTGCATATATGCAGAGATGGAACGATAAAATAAGGCCGCTAGATCTAGTAGAACTTGATAAACAGGGCCACAAAATGATTATTGCTTATATACTGGGCAAATTTGAAGAAAAAAAAAGTGATTTCAACTGGATTGATATAATAGAAGGTGGGATATTTGAACTTCTACAAAGGATTGTAATTACAGATTTAAAACCCACCATTCTTTACGAATTTAAAAAGGATGAAGACAAATATAAAAAATTGAACCAATGGGTTTACAAAGAACTTGAAGCTGTGATTAGCCCATTGGGTGAAGAATTCTCAAATAAATTTAGAGACTATTTCCAAGAAAGTGACAATACTTTAAACAAAAGAATTCTCAGCGCAGCACATTTTTATGCAACTAGGTGGGAGTTTGATATAATAAAGCAATTAAATGTACATGATTATGAAATGATAGCCATTGAAAGAGACCTTCAACAGAAACAGAATCGATATTATGATCTTGAAGGTATAAAAGCAGGGGCTTATACAAAATTTGGGAGATTTATAGGATTTTCAGGCCAGCTTAGATTTCAATCAAGATGGGCACATGTCCACAGAGTTCCTAAGACTTCAGTCTTGGGACATATGATGTTTGTTGCTATTCTTTCGTATTTATTCTCCTTAGAAATCGGTGCGTGTGAAAAAAGGAGGATTAACAATTACTTCACAGGCTTGTTTCATGATTTACCCGAGGCGCTTACAAAAGATATACACTCGCCTCTAAAGAGATCAGTTGAGGGATTAGAAGAATTGATCAAAGGTTATGAAAAAGAGCAGATGGAAGAGAAAATTTACCCTTTAATTCCAAAAGAATGGCATAATGAACTAAAGATGTATACTGAAAATGAATTTTACAATACTATTAATCTCAATGGAAAAACTAAAGTAATTCCGGAAGATATTGATATTAAATATAACAATGACAAATTTAATCCTAGAGATGGCAAGCTAGTAAAAGCAATCGATAAAATCTCCGCTTTTATTGAAGCATACGAAGCCATAAAAAATGGTAGTGCAAGTCCAGAGTTACATAAGGCAAGATGGTCTTTAAGATTTGAATCTGAGAAAACCCCCCTCAATACTGGAATTAATTTTGGAGAAATTTATGCTGACTTCGATTAGGCGATTTTATGAAAAATCTTAGAATATTATCATGGAATGTTAACGGGCTGCGTTCAATAGCTAAAAAAGGATTCTTAGAATTCATTGAAAATGGTGCCCCAGATATATTATGCATCCAGGAGACAAAAGCCAGAGAAGAAGACATTCATAAAGAATTAAAAGAAATATCGGGCTATTATTCTTATTTCTCATCTCCTGAAAGAAAGGGTTACAGTGGTGTCTGTATTTACACAAAAGAGAAGCCATTGTTTATAGAGAGAAATTTTGGGCTTGAAAAATTTGACATTGAAGGAAGAGCATTGATTCTCGAATACTCTCACTTTATTCTATTTAATGTCTATTTCCCTAATGGAAAAATGTCAAGCGAAAGATTACGTTATAAAATGGATTTTTACGATATGTTTCTAGAACACGTCAGTAATCTACTCAATCAAGGTAAAAGGCTAATTATTTGTGGAGACGTAAATACCGCACACAAAGAGATAGATATTGCAAGGCCAAAAGAAAATGAAAAGATTTCTGGATTCTTACCCGAAGAAAGAGCATGGATTAGCAAATTTATTGATGCAGGTTTTATTGATACTTTTCGTTATTTCAATAAAGATCCCGCAAATTACAGTTGGTGGGATTATAAGAGCAAGGCAAGAGATAGAAATGTTGGGTGGAGAATCGATTATTTTTTTATTAGTAGTAATCTAAGTGAATCATTAAAGTCAGCATTTATCCTTAATAATGTATTTGGTTCAGATCACTGCCCCGTTGGAATCGAAATATCTTCTGAGAATACCACATAAAAAGATTTATATAATTGATTACCTTTAATCTATGGGGGATAATATGAAAAAATACTTCTTTACTTTTGCATTGATGATAATACTAGTTACAAGCACTAGTGCATTTGTAATCGCTCAAAATCAAAGTGAAGCGCTTGATAAAATAAATGATGCTTCGGCAGCCTTGAAGATATATGAAGCTGGAAAAGATAGCATATGGCCATGTTCTAAAAAATTTAATCACGATGCAAGACTTTATTTACAATACTCTTGGGAGTATTTCAATAAAGGAGATTATAAAAATGCAACGTTTTATGCCCAAGCATCAATAATTGCAACTGAAACTGCAAAGATTTATGCGGATACGGAATGTCTATGTCTTTATTCTTACAATGAGCGAAACTGTGGGTCAAACGAAGACGAGAATGGCCCATGCGGAGGCTTAGTAGCTGTTACTGCAGCAAAGAGTGGGTGTAATGATTGGTACTGCGATAGGCCAGGATGCACTCAATGCACTGGAGGGTATTGCTGTGGTCCTAATGGATGTTATCCAGATCCTGGATGCTACACAACTGATTGCGATCCTGATGGTGGAAACTTCCAACCAGGGGGAACAGGCAGTACACTTCAAGGGCGACAAACTGGACCAAATGGTAAATAATCAAAATAGAATAAAAAAATTTAATTTATTTTCTTCTTTTTAAATAATATCCCACTAATAGGGCAGCTGCACTAACAGCGCCTATTTCGAATCCGGGTGTATTTTTTGGCGGTGTCGGTGTTGTGGGTGTGCTTTCCTTTGGCGGCGTTTGATCTTTTGGTGGCTCTTGAGCTATAGTTATCCCGTATAACAATGTATTCACGCCCTTTTCAGAAGTATAAATTACGTCTTTCTTGCCATCATTGTTTATATCAGCAACGCCTATATAAAACGCAGCAGACGATAGAGAGATAGATTGTTTGAGTGTTCCATCGTTTCCATTTATTATATATATTTTACCTTCGCCATAAGAGTTGGATAAATCTAACCATTTTGAGGAAGAAGCAATTACCTCCAAGTTGCCATCGTCGTTAAAGTCATCCACAATTACATCCATAGCATCGCCATCGCATTGATACTGCCAAATTCCTTTAAGGTCAGTTCCTTCAAGATTAAATACTGATATGAATGGATATTGTGAAAGCATAAGAAACTCAGCTTTTCCATCTTTGTTTAAGTCTTTAAGGATATATTTTTTCCATTCAAATAGGTCGGATGCTCTACCTACTATTTTTCCTTTATTATTAAGAATTGCTTGACCATGCGCAATCAAAATATCCGTACCCCCGGCTAGATTGGCACTGAATGCCGGGGACCTAGATCCAGTAAATTCATCCCACTTAAGAACACCTTTATGATCCATGGCATATAAAATTCCATCTTCTGATGAAGCCAGTATATCTTTTCCTCCATCTCCATCGATATCTGAAACATATATTCCTTTAATAGCACTAGTTGTACCATAGGTCCAATCTTGTTTACCGAAGTGATTTAGGAGAATAATCTTTCCCGATGAATATCTAAAAGATTGAGGGTCTATCTTACCTGTTCCAAGAACTATTTCTGCAAGACCATCTCCATCTATGTCGTCAACAAAAATAGAATAGGGTGTCTCATCCGTGAGGTAATTCCATTTCTCTACCCCCAACTTATCGTAAGCATGAAGTTTACCATCAATTGAAGTTACTAAAATTTCTTCTTTTCCATCCTTATTTAGATCGTAAATAAATAGTGAAGTTGGATTGTCCACAGTGACAAAAGGAGCATCTTTGTAGTCTTCAGCCAGTATGATTTCTAAAGAGAATAGCATAGATAATGTTAAGAATACTGATAATATTTTTTTCATGTAAAAACCTCCATTATACATAGAGGCCTTAAATATATAAAAGTATCTAGAAAGAAAGTTAAATATAAAATATTTAGAAAAGATTAATCTTTTCGTTAATAATGTCTTCTGTGACTTGTCTGATATTGTCTAACCAATCGGATGCTATTTTTTGAACTTCCTTTTGGTCTTCGCTTGAAAGTTCATTCTCTGTTGATATGTCGCAGGCCAGTGGCTCATTAATTGGCTTTCCTATCTGACTTAGTATTCTGACTTGAGTTTCACCTGCGTTAGTATTGTTGTAAATGTCTCTTGCGATATATAATGATAAAACGTTGTAGAGCTTCCCTACGTGATTTACTGGATTCTTTCCAGCTGCGGCTTCCATTGACATTGGTTTATATGGTGTAATAAGTCCATTCGCCCTGTTGCCCCTTCCTACTGAACCATCATCTCCATTTTCCATTGAAGAACCTGTTACTGTGAGAAACGCACTTCCTCTTTCTACGTCATCTGCTGTATTAACATAATAATCGATATCGCAGCTTCCGAATTTGTCTTTCAATAATTCAGTAATTTGTTCTTTGAAAGTAATATATTCCTTAATATTCTCTACATATTTATCAACGGTGGCTAAAGCGATAGTGATTGCGGTATTATCTCTAATTCTCGCACCCATTACTTTTATGTCCCTTCCAATGGCAGGGTATTGTTTGTTGAGTTTATCGGAATTAAGGAAATATTCTATATCATAAACTAGTTGTTCAACTTTTGTGAAAGGATAAAATGAAACACCAAAAGAAGTATCATTTGATAGGGGAATTGAATTTTTTCTACCAAAAACATCTTTTAAATCAGAAGATCCTTCTCCCATAAAGGATTCAATTCCTACTTTCATTTCACCTCTGAATAATTCATGGATAAATTTTTCAGTAGCTTCTTTTGCAATTTCGTGGATGGGGATTAGTTCATCGCCCACTCTTTGAGTCGCTCTACCTGAAAGAATAATAACTGGATCTTCTATTACTTCTCCACCGGAAAACTTTGAGATTGCCTGTCCGCCAACAACTTCTACCTGGTCTGTATTGTGGTGCATTATCGTGCCAAATTTTTTGATATAGTATTTTGATAATTCATTACTTACTTTTTGAGCTATTCCATCTGCAACAGAATCAGGGTGCCCGACACCTTTTCTTTCTACAAGTTCAAATTCACCTTGTTTGATAACTTTTGGAGAAATGTATATATTTTTCATGATAACCACTATAGCATTTGTAAAATTTCAACTTTCGGTAAATTTATAAAACTATCGCCTTCCAATGTAAAAGATTAATGTAAATAAATTTTTAACTTAATACCAATACATTTTTAATAGTATAAGCTTAATCAAAAAAGAGGGATTATGTGGAACCTGGTGAATCTGAAATAGTCAAACTTAAAGTTGCAAGTGCAAGTCAACAGGACGTAGGTAGAGGTATAGTCAGAATTGATAAAAGATACCAAGACATGATTGGCATCAAAAGAGGCGACATAGTCGAAATTTTTGGAAAACGTAAGACTGCCGCCATAGTTGTTGATTCGTATCCTGATGATAAAGATCTTGCTATTATACGAATGGATGGGCTAATCAGAAGAAATGCTAAAGCAAGTATGGGCGAGTACATTGAAGTAACTAAAATAGAGACAAAAGAAGCAGGCAGGGTTGTTCTAGCCCCAACCCAGAAAGGGGCCCAAATGCTTATTCCCGGGAATATCCTTCAAAGAAATATTTTAGGAAGGGCATTAGTAAAGGGAGATATAATAAGTGTAAACAGCCAATCAAGAATGAAAGAAACTGGAGATCCACTTTTTGATAAAATGATTGGCAATCTCTTGGAAATGACGCCCTTTTCACTAGGCGAAATGAGATTTATAATTGTTTCAACTAGCCCACAAGGCATAGTTAGAGTATCCAGCGGTACAGAGATAGAAGTTAGAACGCAGTACAGTGAATCAGAAGAAAATGAGATATCTGGGATAACCTATGAAGATGTAGGCGGGCTCAAAGATAAAATTCAAGTTGTTAGAGAGATTATAGAATTGCCTTTGAAACATCCAGAAATTTTTGATAGGCTAGGTATTTCGCCACCCAAAGGGGTTCTTCTTTACGGACCCCCGGGCACTGGAAAAACCTTGATTGCTAAAGCCGTATCCTCAGAATCTCACGCCCACTTTAAATCAATAAACGGGCCTGAAATAATGAGTAAGTTTTATGGACAGTCTGAGGAAAATCTGCGAAATATGTTCAAAGATGCGGAGACAAATGCACCGGCAATAATTTTTATTGATGAAATTGATGCAATTGCCCCTAAGAGAAGTGAAGTGACTGGGGAAGTTGAGAGAAGAGTTGTTGCACAGTTGCTTGCTTTGATGGACGGGTTAAAATCTAGAGAAAAAGTTATTGTTATTGCAGCAACTAATAGGATAAATGCTATCGATGAAGCCCTAAGAAGGCCTGGCAGATTTGATAGAGAAATTGAGATTGGCGTTCCAGATAAGGGTGGCAGAAAGGAAGTCCTTCAAATCCATACAAGGGCTATGCCTTTAACAGATGATGTAGATTTGAACATGCTCGCATCTAAGACTCATGGTTTTGTGGGAGCGGACCTAGAAGCTTTGTGCAAAGAAGCTGCAATGGCATCCCTTAGAAGATTATTGCCTGACTTAAATTTAGGCGATACAAGGGTATCCCAAGAACTACTTGAGAAGATTAAAGTTACAAAAGATGATTTCGAAAATGCATTAAAGAAGATAGAGCCGTCGGCAATGAGAGAGGTAATGGTTGTAACTCCTAACGTGGGGTGGAATAACGTTGGGGGATTGGATGAAATAAAGAGAGAATTAATGGAAGCTATAGAATGGCCAATAAAACAGCCTGAAGCCTTTACCGGTATGGGAATAAGGCCTCCAAAAGGTATTTTTCTCTATGGGCCCCCTGGATGCGGCAAAACACTTCTTGCAAAAGCAGTCGCCGGGGAATCCGAAGCTAACTTTATTTCGATAAAAGGTCCAGAAATCTTGAGTAAATGGGTTGGAGAAAGCGAAAAGACAATGAGAGAAATATTTAGAAAAGCAAGACAGGCGGCTCCAACAGTGATATTTTTCGATGAAATTGATGCCATTGCACCCAGAAGAGGAGGCGAGGAGGGTACAAGAGTTTCAGAAAGATTAGTAAATCAGCTTCTTACTGAATTGGATGGGTTAGAGGAATTAAGTCAAGTAGTTGTTATAGGTGCTACAAACAGACCAGATATGGTCGATCCAGGATTGTTAAGGCCAGGTAGATTTGATAAGATAATACTAGTTCATGCACCAGATCTAAAGGCTCGTAAGAAGATATTTGAAATTCATACTAGCAAAATGCCTTTAGAGAAAGATGTGAATTTAGATGAACTTGCTAAACTTACAGAGGATTATTCTGGAGCAGACATAGAAGCTATTTGCAGGGAGGCAGCTATGACAGCATTAAGAGAAGATATCACATCTAAAATAGTTACAAAAGAACAATTCATGGCTGCATTAAAACAGGTATCTCCAAGTTTACCTGAAGAAGTAAGGAGAGAATACGATAAGAAAAAATATGAGAAATTAGGCCAGATATATGGCTAATTAAATTTTTCTTTTTATCAAAAACTCAGAAAATGCTTTTAAGTATAGCTTAGCTTCGCTTTCTTTAAGTTCACTATCTATCTCGTTCCATGACTCAATCACAAGTTTATTTGCAGTGTTTTTTGATAATCCAATGGCCCCTGTTTCTTTGATAAGATTGATAGCCTCGTCAATAAGTTTCTTTTCTTTTGTGTGCGAATTCAAAATTTTAATCAATCTGTCTCTTTTTATTTTATCTAGAGCCAATAAGGAATAAATAACTGCTAGGCTTCTCTTGCCTTCACTTATGTCGTTGCCGTAAGATTTTCCAAAGGCTTCTCGCTCTTTTTCAGTTGTTGTTAAATCTAATAGGTCATCTTGAATCTGAAATGCTATACCAATACTTTCAGCAAACCTCCCAAACTTAGTTTCTATTATTTCGTCTTTTTCTGAAAGAGCTACTGCCATTCTTGCGGCCATTCTGGCAAGAGTCCCAGTCTTAAAAGCAGTCATTTGTAGATATTCTTGAACACTAGGTTCTTTTTTTAGTATGCCCTTGTGCCATGTTATGTCTAAAGCCTGACCATAGTGAAGATTTCTCATTTCTTCTAGATAGATTGAGTATACTTTATAGAGCACCCCAACATCTATTTTGTCTTTATGATCATCCACTACCTGTAGCGGCAAAAAATACATTGCATTTCCACAATTTATCGCTATATCTTCTCCGTAAACTTTGTGCAGGGCTGGCTTTCCTCTTCTTAGTTCGGCACCATCCTCAATGTCATCTATTACTATGGTTCCGTTATGGGCAATTTCGGGAATGACTAAAAAATCACTTATTTTTTTCATATCTGCGCCAAGGGCTTGGGATATCAAAAGAAAAAGAACTGGTCGCCATCTTTTTCCACCATATCCAAGAAAATCCCAGAGCGGTTTTGATATGCCATAATTCAAAGCTTTAAAATCAACTTCATATCTTGATTTTGATTTGAAGTTCTTACTGTTCATATCCTTTGGAATGTATTTTTCTATAGTATTCTCAATAAAATTCTTCTTGCTTTCGATAAATTTGATAATATCAACGTCAGACATGAAAAAAATAATCATATATATTTTATATCTTTAATGTTGGCTAGCAGAAATTTTTGTGAAAGCATGGATATTTTTATATTTGGAGTAATTAAAATCTTACTAGGATGTGATTAATTTGAAAGAATTGTTAAAGAAACTATCCGAGGCACCGGGAGTTTCTGGTCATGAAAACACAATAAAGCAGATAATTATCGATGAGATAAGAAATGTTGTTGATGATATAAAAGAAGATTCTATGGGAAATTTAATTACAACAAAAAAAGGCCCAGGTAAATTCAAAGTTATGATCGCAGCCCATATGGATGAAATAGGTTTCATGGTAAAATATATAGACGATAAGGGCTTTATTTCCTTTGAGACAATTGGTGGATTTGATCCGAGAAGCCTTGGATCACAGCGAGTAAAAATTCATTCTTCAAAAAAAGATATTACTGGAGTAATAGGGATTAAACCACCCCATATCACGCCACAAGAAGAGAAAGATAAGGCATTAAAGATAGAAGACCTAAGGATAGATGTCGGACTGAGCACAAAAGAAGATGTCGAACTACTTGGAATTAAACCGGGAGATCCAATCACTAGGGATATTTCATTTTCAGAGCTTGGGAAAGAAAATATTGTAAGCTGCAAATCTTTTGATAATAGGGCGGGATGTGCAGTACTAATTGAAATTCTTAAAAAAATAAAAAAACAGGATTATACTTTGTACGGAGTGTTTACTACGCAGGAGGAAGTTGGTCTAAGGGGGGCTAAAACTGCAGCTTATGGAATTGATATAGATTTTGCAATTATTATTGATTCGACTGCCGGGGGACCATTGCCAAAAACTGAAGCAGATAAAGTCACTATAAGCCTTGGGAAGGGCCCATCAATAGATCTTATGGATCGGGGATTTATTTTAAGTGAAAAGGTAAAAGGAATATTGCTGAAAGCTGCAAAGGAATCTGGAATAACATATCAGACTCACATCTCAAGCGGGAGTACTGATGGGGCTGCTGTCCACATAACAAAGGAAGGTATACCAACTGCAGTTATTTCAATCCCCTCAAAATATATTCATTCTACCGTGGAAATAGTGGATTTAAATGATCTGGACAGCACGCTGGAACTAACAATGAAATCTTTAGAAATAGCAAAAAATATTTTATAAAATATTTATTTTCCTTTTGAGAAAAGGTATACGGATATTGTAGTAGTAAAAACACACACCAAAGAAAGCACCATTATATCAAAAACTGGACCTCTTTCAGTGACTCCGGTCATAACCCATCTCATGATGTCTACGCCATAAGAAAGCGGATTAATATTTACCACGACAGATAACCAAGATGGAAGATTAGCAATTGGAAAAATTGCGCCGCTTAGAAGGAACATAGGCATAACTATAAAGTTTATTATTAGATTAAATCCTTCAAATGATTCCATTCTGGCAGCAATTATTATTCCAATCCCTGAAATAGTGAAAGAGATAAAAAACATAAGGGGAACAACCATGAGAAATTTTGCCAAGGTCATATTGATGCCAATCAAGGGCGAAAATATTAGGATTATTAATCCCTGTATCGTACTCCTTGAAGCGCCACCGACAGCTTTCCCAAGAGCTATGGATGTTCTGCTTATTGGAGCAACTAACATTTCTTTAAGAAATCCAAACTCACGATCCCATATTATTGATATGGCAGAAAACATTGAGGAGAATAAGAGTGTCATTACGAGAATCCCTGGAAACATAAATTGAATATACTGTAGGTCACCGACTTTACCAAAGGTTGCACCAAAACCCGTACCTAAGAGCAATAACCAGATTAATGGCTGAGCAATAGAAGATACCAGCCTAGACCTATCTCTAACAAATTTTTTGAGTTCTCTAAGCCATATGATATATACTGCATTTAACATCATTTTTACCTGCCTCTCGTCATCTCTCGCATTTTCCCTACCGCGCCCATAGTTTCTTCTCTAATTTCTCTTCCTGTTAGTTTAATAAACACATCATTTAAGGTAGGTTTTCTAACACTGACAGAAGTAATCTCATAATTTCTTAAAGCTCTGAAAAGCTTAGGAACAAAATTTTCTCCATTATCAGCATAAATATATATGGAATCATCTTTAATATGCGGATTAAGTGAAAAACAGGTTTTAAGAACTTCATTGGCTTTTTCATTATCTGAAGTTTTAAGCGTAATCAGATCTCCTTTAAGGGCTTTTTTCAAATTCTCAGGGGTATCCAAGGCGATTATCTTACCATGATCTATAATAGCAATTCTATTACAATTCTCAGCTTCTTCCATATAATGGGTGGTCAAAAAAATAGTTATCCCCTTTTTTTCCTGCAGTTCTATAATATGTTCCCAAATTCTATTCCTAGTTTGGGGGTCAAGCCCTATTGTGGGTTCATCGAGGAATAGGACTTTAGGGTGATGCAAAAGACCCCTTGCTATTTCAAGCCTTCTTTTCATACCCCCAGAATAATTCTTTGTAAGTTCATCTTTTTTATCGTAAAGGTCGACCATTTCAAGTAAGTACTTCATCCTTTCTTCGCGAGTCTCTTTTGGGATATTATAAGCCATGCCGTGAAATCTTAGATTTTCTTCTCCTGTGAGATCTCCATCCAAAGAGGGATCTTGGAAGACTATCCCTATCGAACTTCTGACATCATCTCTATCATTTGTAACATCATATCCTGAAATGCTCGCAATTCCGCTTGTGGGTTGGAGTAAAGTACAAAGGATATTAATAGTGGTAGTTTTTCCGGCACCGTTAGGGCCTAAAAATCCAAATATCTCTCCTTCGATTACTTCAAACGAGATGTTATCCACTGCCGATTTTTCACCGTATTTTTTTGTTAAGTTTTTTATTTCGATAATGTTCATTTAATTGCACCTTTAGCAAGATCCTCCAAAACTTCACGAGGATTTTTTGCCTTAGTAACGCCCGAAGCTAGTAGAACCCCTTCCGCCCCTAATTCAATGGCCTTTTTAACATCTTTTCCATTTTTTACACCGGCTCCACAGAGTACTTTCACATTAGGGGTGATATCTCTAATTGTCTTGACGGTGTTTTTAACAATGCCTGGATCTGCATCAGTCACAGATATATCTCCGCCTATTAATTCTGGGGGTTCAACTGCAATAAAAGTGGGATTAAACATAGCAACAGCCTTGCTTACGGATATATTATTTGTACAAACTACCGATATAAGTTCTAATTCTCTACACCTATTTACAATTGAATCAATATCGGCTATTTTTAATCTATTCTCAGAATGATTGATAAGAGTCCCAACAGCTTTAGCAGCTTTAATTCCTTCAAGGGTAGTTTTTCCAGTTCCACTTCCTGGTTTAATATTGTCTACGTGTTGCGAGAATATGGGTATGGAAACTTTTTCAGATATATAGGACAAATCAATAATCTGTGGAGCAATTGAAATATTCACGCCTGTTTTTCTAGAAACATCTTCACATATTTTTGCGAGTTCAAGGCCTTTAGCCCCAGATATTTCATTATAAATCTTAAAGTTAATAAGGATGATTGGTGTTTTCATATTATCACAATCAATAAAACTAATAGTTCATTTTTATTCTTTTGCATGGATGCATTATACAAAAAAATAACTTAACGTAACAACAACTAATAGGCTTGGTAGCATATTTACTACTTTAAATTTCTTAATCTCAGCGATATTCATCCCAAGACCAAAAAGTAGTATTCCTCCGACTGCACTTAGTTCAACGATAAGGGCATCACTTAGGTAAGTGCTAACGTAACTGGCGAATAAGGTGAGACCACCCTGGTAAAGCAAAAGAGGTATAGCTGAGAACATAACTCCAATCCCTAATGCAGAAGATAATGCGATAGATGCAACTCCATCTAATACAGACTTTGCAAACAATAAGTTTGGAGAATTACCAAGACCTTCTTCTATAGATCCAAGTATGGCCATTGGACCGATGCAATATATCAATGTAGCTGTAACAAATCCCTCAGAGAACTTATCACTTGAATTCTTAAACGTATTTTTTAATTTATCACTTAGCTGCTCTAAATAGTTTTCAATGCCAATAATCTCGCCAATTACAGAACCAATAATTAGGCTAAACGCAACTATTAAAAAATTATTTGTCTTTATAGCCATTGTAACCCCTAATGTAATTGTAAATAAACCTATGACTTGGAAGATAATCTTATTTACTCTTTCAGGGAACCGCGATTTAATTAAAATGCCCAGTATACTCCCTAGAATAATTGCGACGACATTAACTATAGTCCCTAGCATGAAATATTAATTGAAAAATCACTTAAAAATCTATCTAAATTATTGTATCTTCTAACATTTGAATAAATTAATCGATAAAAAGAATTTATTCATCTTAAAAATATATATTGTAAATATTATTCTTATCATCGCCGAAAAGTTTAAATATCTCTCTCTTTCTCGTAATCAAAGCCTCAATAGAAGCAAACATTTATATAAAAAAACGACTAATTAATTATTGCTTTAAATTTTTCAATTGAAGGGATATCATGGAATTGGACCAGAGACTACTATTTGATTTTCTTGAAGAGTTATTGGGTGAAGAAGGAGTAGAGGTTGCAAATATAATCTATGAGAAAGAAGCAACCGATGAGGAGATATCAAAAGTCACCCATTTGAGAATAAATAATGTAAGAAGAGCATTGTATAAGCTATATGACAATAGATTAGCTACTTACAGAAGGATAAAAGATAAAGAAACAGGATGGTACATTTATTATTGGAAGATGGATCTTTCAAAAGCACCTGATGTAATTGACAAAAGGGAGAAGGACTATGCTGAGCATCTTCACGAATTATTAGAATATGAAAAAGATAATATGTTTTTTGCGTGTAAAAATAACTGTTCCAAGGTTCCTTTTGACGTTGCGGAACAACTTAATTTTAAATGTAATATCTGTGGTGAAAAATTAGATTTCTTTGATAACTCAGAAATGATAAAAGAACTTGAAGAAGCGTTGGGAAAATTCGAAAAAATTGAAGACAGTTAAAGATCACTATGATGTCCAAAGAAGAAGCAATATTATTATTGCGAGCCGAAGGCTGTTCTGAGAATGTAATAAAACATTGCATTAATGTTTCTAACTATGCTATAGAGATAGCGGAAAAAGCTTCAAAAGATTTTGAAATTGATTTATATCTAGTTGAAATTGGCGGACTTTTACATGATATTGGGAGATCAAAGACAAATGGAATCCATCATGGGGTTATAGGGGCAGAAATCCTAAGGAATAGGAATGTAGATGAAAAAATTGCATTGATATGTGAAAGGCATATTGGTTCGGGCATAGATAAAAAAGATGCAGAAATCTTTGGATTGCCACCTAGAAATTACATGCCTGAAACAATTGAAGAAAAAATAGTTTGTCATGCAGATAACTTTTTTATCAATGGTGAAAAGGTAAAATTTGAAAAAGTATTCGAAAGATTCAAATTAGAATTGGGCGAGGGTCATTCGTCTCTTCAAAGATTATTGTCACTTCAATATTATCTTAAAAAATATCTTTAATTAAAAGTTAAATATAACTTCAAGATATATTAAACCTTATCATAATCCTTATATAGTTTCTTAAGACCTATCTATTGGAGGCGATATACATGGAAAGAGAACTAATCTATGGTATCGTAGCAATTATCCTAGCACTAGGATTGGTGACTGTTGCAGTATTAAAGCCCGCATCACAAGGGCAATATGACCAGTTGCAAGTAACTGGAACTGCAGTATTAAAAGAAGCACCAGATCAAGCTACAGTATATGTATATATTGAGACAAGAAATGATACGGCTTTGCTATCACAGCAAGAAGCTTCAAGAATATTAGCCCAAGTAATTCAAGCTTTGGGAAAGGAAGGCATACCTTCTGAGAAAATTCAGACAGATACATTTAGTATCTATCCTGAATATTATTACCCTACAGACAAAGAACCCACTCTGTTAGGTTACAGAGCCGTTTACGGTTTAAAAGTAGTAACTACAGACATGGCTAAAGTTGGAAACGTGGTAGATGCTTCTATAAAAGCTGGCGCTAACAGAATAAACAACATTGAATTTGGATTAAGCGACGCAAAAATGGAAGAAGTCAAAGTAAAAATTATTAAAGAAGCAGTTAAAGTAGCTCAAGTTAAAGCAAACGCTATGGCAGAAGCAGGTAACTTTAAACTTGGAAAGATTTCTTACATGAGCGAATCTTCATACAACGTAGTTCCATATAACAGAGCTTTTTCAGCAGTTAAGGAATCAGCCACCGGCGTGCCACCAGAAGATGTAGAGATAAGTGCTACAGTTTCCATAACATATAAAATTTAATTTTTAATTTTTTTAATATTTTATTGACCTTTTTTAGTAAAAGCTTTTATATTAATTCCGGGTAATAAATTCGGTGGAGTTATGGACGAACTTGATAAAAAGATAATATCTGAACTCAATAAAGACTCAAGACTTTCTTTTAGAGAATTATCAAAAAATCTTAACATCGCAGTAGGAACAATTTCACACAGAATAAAAAAGATGGAAGAAGATGGGATTATTAAAGGTTATATCCCGGTTGTAGAACCATCAAAGGCCGGCTATGACTTTATTGCAGTTATTAATGTCACAATAAAGAGGGGCAAACTACAAGATGTTGCTTCCCTTCTTGATAAATTCAATAACATAGTTTCTATTTACAATGTAACGGGAAATTATGATGCCGTTATTATTGCCCGATTCAAAAACAGGGGGCAACTTAATAATTTTGTTAAAGAACTTCAAACTTTTGAAAACGTCGATAAAACTAATACATCACTTGTATTAAACACAATAAAAGAAGATATCCGTGTGAAATTTGACTGAAAATGATATCATGAATAGACCTGGGATAACGACCTTTGTTTCTTTGCCAGATATTTTTACACTCACGAATGGAACTTTGGGGTTTTTGGCCATATATTTTATACTTATTGGGAATCTATTGCTTGCATCTAGAATTGTTTTTTTGTGCATCTTTTTTGATAGTTTTGATGGATTTTTAGCCAGGAGAAATAATAATTGTGCCGAGTTTGGTAAGACTCTTGATTCATTATCGGATATAATCTCATTTGGCATAGTCCCCTCTTTTATTTTCATTGACTATGGAAATAATACTTTATTGGGTATATTGATCGGGGCAATCTATGTTATATCTGGATTATTAAGGCTTTCAAGATTCAATGCATTAAATTCTCAAGAATATTTTGGCCTTCCCATTACTATGGGGGCGATCTTTGTTACTTTGTTATTTCTAGCAGGCATTCCTTTTTACTTATTCGCTATACTATTACTGGCGACATCTATCCTATTTATCTCAAATTTTAAAATTATAAGACCTTCAAATAACGGAAAATCTTTAGTGATATTCAGCACGATATTTGTCTTTATTTCTCTAATCCCTTATCCGCCCATTAGAATAGTATCAAGATTATTACTAATTTTATTGCCTTCTATTTTCTTACTTTATTTATTTAGAGCCCATCGATCTTAAATCTTAAAATAGCTCCGATCCCGCCGATACCTTCCAATTTTTTTCCAGCATCATGTTCACTCGAAATAACATGTATAGTCGCTCGTTGTTCTCTGGATTTTTCAGTTATTTCTTCAAATTCATTTTTTCTAAGAAAGTGATCAACTATCAAGAGTTCATTCACTGCACCATATTCTAAAGCCTTTTCAATGGCTTTTATCCCATAAACGCCTTCATTTTTTATTATTCCTTCGAATAATCTTTCAACTGCACTAGTTTCAAGGGATATCCTAAGATCTTTTTGGGCCTTTTCAAGTATCCCTCTTTTTACACACTCATAAACTCCAGCTCTGCCACCGGTTGACACATTTTCAGTTATTATGTTATTTATAATTTCAGATTTGTACTCTTTGACATAATTCATGAACTCGTCCTTGTAAAATCCAGGCCCCGCTACAATAACAGTCTTTAGATTATATTTTTCTATTATTTCAAGTATCTTAGAAGAAGTTTCTGCAAAAAATTCACGTTTGTCTTTATCTCTAGAGGATATTTCATGTTTTCCGGCTATGCTTTTAGAAACTGAAACTGGAAAATCCACCCCATATTGAGCAATAATGCCAAATTCTGCATCACCTTCTTCTATACATACGATTAGAATCTTCGGAGTTAATGTATCCTTTATCGCCCTCTCTAGCCGTTCTAACTGGTGATTTTTCCATTTTTTTGTAATTGTCAACGTAGAGTCTTCTTCTATATTAAAAGTGTGATAACTGCCAGCTTCTTCTCCTTGCGTTATTATCCCAGTTGCCCTAAGCCTCATCACATCTTTTGAGAATTCGACTTTTTCAATCCTTATCTCGAGTTTTACTGGGATTCTCTCAAGTTTTTCACTTCTTATTTTGTCACCTTTTTTCATCTCTTTTCGGTAAGTTTTACCGAATAGGAGATCCCCGCTTTCTATTATGTGGGATAGGTGCCAAAGATCGTCAGCATTATCTACCCTTATCTTCAGTATTCCTTTGTCAAGTTCTCTGTGGATTATTTTCATTTAATCTCGTTCTACTAGGATAGTTTCCCCGTCTTTTACAAGATTTAGATTATCTAAAGCGCCATCAATTTTTCCAAAAATATTAACTGCGCTTGCAGGCCTAATTTCTTTTTCTAGAGAAGCAGGAGTTTTTCCAAAGAAGATACAAAAAGCATCCCCTTGTGGCCAGAATGCCAAATCCCCTTTATTTACAATTTCTTTTGGATTTTCATATTCAACGTGAACGGGAATTGAAAAATAGATTTCTCCGCCCCATCTAAATCCTTTAGCTTTTAATGGGAGCGATTCATAAATAGCTTTTGCTGTTTCTGATTCGTCTAATATTGCTTTGAACTCAAATTTATCAGTTTTAATCTTTATTTGCATAAATGATAATTATAGGAAGAAGATTTAAAATTTTCCTTTTTTAAATTTGGATTTTTCAAATTTCTTTTGAGGCCTGCTATCAAACTTCCTCGTCATTTGTTTTTCTTTTTTAGGCGGTGCATTGGGGTATTTTCTTCCAATTTCTGATACTCTTTTCAGTAAATCATCTCTAAGTGCGTCACCGATAAATTCTCCGCTCGCATTGTCAACCCTAGCTGCAATGGCTATTTTTGATGCAAGAGTTCTTGCAATCTTCCCTTTTTGCCACCATGGAGCCTTACTAATTTCTGGATTTTGAAGTATTATTCCATATTTAGGCGGGTCTGCGCCAGTCTTTAAATGCCTGAAAAGAGCCTTTTCTGCTCCCATCAACTGTATAGTTGAAGATGGCTTACCAGATAGATTTTTTAGACCGCCAGCATGAGAGATAAGTTTTGCAGCAATAATCGGAGTTGCAACGATAGAAGTATTTGGTGCAACTTCATTTACTAGGTTTGTAATATAAGTTTCTAGAATTTCCTTCTTGGTATATAGGATATCGATTAGCTCTGCAATCTGTTTTATTTGCGATAGATCCTCATCAGATAATTCAACTCCAAGCGACCTCTCAATTATTTCATTATTAAGTGTAGATTCAAAGGATAGTAAACTCTTTTTTTCTAGGTAATGTGCCTTGTTGCCTATTTTAATAATAAATTCAATAAGATTCTTGTTATCTGGAATGGCCGAAACTGATTCAGGAAAATGTATTGAGTACCATTCTCTAATTCGCTCAAGAAATAGATTGATTGTTTCATCAAATTCATTAAGTGAATACACTGCATGAATAATAAGTTTGTCTTTTTCTCCTAAGAGACTTGTGACTTTCATTCTTGCTAATTCTTGGAGAATAGATTTTTGTTTTATTCGGTATTCGTCTTCATTAATCATGGCTTTTTCTAGGTTGTCAATATGGTGTTCCCTAAATGATATTCCGCCTTCATTAGGAAATATGAACTGAAATAAATTTTTGTCTCTTAATTCATATTCTGAGAAAAAAGATGAGCCAGAATTTCTTTCCAGGATTTTTTTCAATTCAAAAGGAAGTTTACCATTTTCAAGTTTTATGAGTGATTTAACTGAAGATTTTGTATTCTTAGAAAATGCTTCAAAATCATTAATCTTGCCTTTGTTATCCACAAGGTAAATGCCATTTACGTTAACACAAATAAACATGTATTCACTATACCCCAAATATACCATTTTTTTAAATGTTTTTTGGATTGTTGCTTCTTTTCAGGAGCTTAAAGATGCCTAAAACTGTTAAAATAAGATAAAGAAACACGCCTGCAAGAAAACCTGGAACGAATTCTTTTATCTCGTCCATCAAGAAATAATTCGGTACAATATATCTATCAAATATAACGATCAAGATATTTATCGCAAAAAATATAATTATTATAAGCCAAACTAATTCATTCGGTTTTTTAAATCGATTTAAGATTAAACGGCCAATAATCAACCCTAAAATCAATGAAGGGATTAAGATAAAATATTCATAAAATAAAATATATATTTAATATAATAAGATTTTCTATTGAGATTATCCTGCGCCAGAGCAGCCGTCATCCCCTGGATTATATTCTGCCTTTACGCCAACAATTCCCGGAGTGGAGTATTTTCCACAGCACTCCTCAATTAATTTCTCTGATTTCAGCTCTTTGCCACATGCTTTGACATCATCAATAGAGGATTTAGTTATGTCCGATATTTTTTCTGGAGATATTTCGCCTCTTTGGTATATAAGTGTAAGAATCTTTGATTTAAGTTCACTATCACATCCCATAAACACACCTATAAAAAAATAGAAAAAATAATATATAAATTTATTGACCAATTGGAAGAATTTCTCTACCGTATGTTTCATTGATTACTTCTGCTGCAGATAAGTATAACGCCGCCAATGCAGTAAATATTCCTTCATACCCTGCTATT
This sequence comes from Methanofastidiosum sp., assembly GCA_035362715.1. NCBI lineage: Archaea > Methanobacteriati > Methanobacteriota > Candidatus Methanofastidiosia > Candidatus Methanofastidiosales > Candidatus Methanofastidiosaceae > Candidatus Methanofastidiosum > Methanofastidiosum sp. The sequence continues at coordinate 15,150 of DAOSDU010000015.1, read as the reverse complement.
GTGTGCACAGTGTGATTAAATTGTCCTATGGCTAACAGAAAGAAAAGAATTGTCAAGGAAATGAATACTACCTGCAATGCTTTATTTTTCTTTAGAGTAGCTACTGTCATATAGGCAGTGAAAAGACCCCACGCACCTAGAAATACGGCAAGTCCTGCCTTGGGTACTGGCGCTATTGCACCTGAAAATTGAAGTAAAAACATTAGTGCGAGACCAAGCCAAAAGGCACCGTATGAGGTGAACGCAGTGGCACCAAATGTGTTACCTTTTTTCATTTCCCACATACCTGCATATACTTGACATGCTCCACCATAAAATATACCCATCGGTAAAACCATTCCTATACTTTCAGCAGGAATAATCTCTGCATTGACAAAATTCAAAATAAGGGTGGTCAACCCAAACGCAGCAAGCCCTAGTGGGCCTGGATTAGCAATTTTCTCTGACATAATAACCAGTTTTAGGAACAAAACTAGTATATAAAAAAGTTACTGTTTACCCTCAAGAACATCTTGGATTACTTTATGAATCTGCTTAACGAGGAAAGGTTTTTGGATAACAGTTGCAGCTCCAGCATCAATTGCTTCTTTGAATCTTTCTCTGTATGCAGATACACCTATTACAGCAACATTTGGATTTTTTGCTTTGGCATGTTTAGTAACTTCAACTCCAGATACATCTGGAAGTCTTATGTCCACAATAATAACTTCTGGATTTTCTCTATCAAAAATCTCAATAGCTTCTCTACCACTCTCAGTAGTAAACACAATATAGTCTTTACTAAGAATTAGATCGTATAATTCAAGAAGTTCAACTTCGTCTTCTACAACAAGTACCTTTAGCATTATAATATACAGAATCTATTTATTTAAAACTCTTTCTGATTGTAATTTTCTTATAAGTTAATTTTTTAAACATCTTTTAGATGGGTGGTATATGGAGAAAATAAAACTTGATTTTCATATCCATTCTTATTATTCTCCCGATGGAAATATGAAGCCTAAAGATATTCTTGAAACTGCAATGTATAAAGGTCTTGATGTCATTTCTGTTACGGATCACAATTCTACAAAAGGCGGTATTGAAACAAGAGATTACGCTGAAAAAAAGGACCTTTCCATAAAAGTCATAGTCGGCCAAGAAGTAAAAACACTTTCAGGAGAGATTATTGTACTAAATCTTGAAGAAGAAATTCCTAAGAACATGACTTTAGAAGAAACTATTACATACGGAAAAAAAGGCTTTTTGATAGCCCCGCACCCTTTTGATAAATTTAGAAAAGGCATTGGGGATGATCTAGATTCCATTAATGAAAAAATTGATGCCATCGAAATTTTTAATAGTAGAACTCTTTTATCTGCCCACAATAGACTTGCAGAGGCCTATGCAAAGAGTAATAATATTCCAGGAATAGCGGGATCAGATTCTCATTTTTCAGAAGAGCTTGGTTCCTCTTATTTTATTCTAGAATCTAAAAGGACAACACCTTCTATATTTAAAAATATAAAAGAAGGAAAAATATCTATCCATGGCAGACAAACTGGGGTTAAACCCCATTTGAAGACCAGCATGATCCCATTTTTCAAATAGCTTGCCTTATTATTTCTTTGATTTGGCTTGAATATATTAAAATTGTATCATTTGTTGCTGTAACAGTAGGGGATGAAAGCAAAACAAAAGATAACAGGATAATGATAAGTCCTGCATACATAAAAGCAAAGTTTACCTTTGTCCCTAAGTAATCCTTAGATAGATTGTAAAACAAGATTGTTGGCACTGACATAGCTAGTATTAATATGAACACCACAGGAAATGCATACATGAAGAAGGATGCTAGTAAGAATCCTACTAGTAATAATGAAAGCGGGAATACCCTTAGCTTGTTTTCTTTAATTATTTCTTTAGCATTGGCAGTGTTATTCTTGTAATATAAGAATAGAAGCGAGTATCCTATTGATAATGAGATAACAAATGGAAAGGTGAATCCATTGAAACTACTTGTAAAAAGGAACCAACCGCTAGAAAACTTTAGTATCTGTATAGCTGTAATTAGCATCAAACCGCTATTTTTGTGATTTTTGAGTCTTATTGATGGGTAGGAGTATAGAAGATTTAATGCAATTACTGCTGCAAATATGCCAAAAAATCTCATTCCTGCCAAAAATGATAATGTTGTTCCTAATACTGATAATACAATAATAAGGTACTTAGCCGTCTGAATTGATATACTTCCATTGGCTATAGCTTTCCAAGATATTTTCATCGAATTCTTTTTATCATCTTCATAATCAGTAAGATCATTAAACAGATATATTGCCCCTAGGCCCAAGGACAATCCTGACGCTCCTAGCACTATTTTTAGTAAATTATAGTCACCAGTTAAACTCGCATATATAATAACTCCAAACAGAAACTGAAGGATATTCTTAGGGGCGTTAAGAGTGGCAGAATTATAAATAATTGCCCTATAAGTCATAGAATTACTCAACATAAGTTGATTTATAAATATTTCCTTTTGAGTATATATAGGATAATTAAAAAATATATATAAATATAGGAACTAGTACGAACATAAAATGGGTGGCATACTACAATTATTTTCTATAAGAGAAGTGAGCATATCTCTTGAATTTTCATACCACTCCGGGTCATCATGTTTTGTCCGGGATAAAAATCTTTCAGAAGTTTTGTCTATAAGAAAGATTCTGTCTTTTTCCTTTTTCTCCCACACTTCAATTTCTCCTTTAACTGAACACATACTGCCCAAATAATAACATGATTTAATTATAAATCCGTAGGCTTGATCAAATTCGTTTGCCATGGATAGCCTGATTGGGGAGTGAGTAAAAGGCTAGAGGGAGTGTGAGTTACTAATTTTTAGTATACAAATAATAAGATATTCTTTATTTTTTAATATAAAGGGCTATTAAAGCCTTAAATATCCTAAAGCTATTTTTATGCCCCACATTAACCATATAAATAGATTATATAATTTTTTTGAATAATGCACATCGCAATGACTAGGCATAGGTATATACTAATTTTGATACTTGCATCAGTTATATCTCTTGCTTATTATGTTCCTCACTACGGACTGATATACGACGGCGGTTTATATGCCTCTTTAGGATATTCTTTAGTTAGTGAAAATGGATATTATTTTAATGGCTATCCTGGTGACGTACCACCAATTTTGCCTTTTTTTCTAGCTCTTTTCATAGGGATTTTTGGGGAAAATGGGATATATTTGGTAGTGCCATTATTTTCCATTATTCACACAATTCTTTGTTTTCTCATTTTAGAAAAAAGAGTATCTACGGAATTGAGTTTTTTAGGTTCTTTGTATGTTTTTTTTACACCTATTATTTTTTACGATTCAATTAATGTAATCCGCGAAATACCTTTGTTGACCTTTGTCATGGCATCTTATTTGGTCTTTTTATGGAAAGATGATTCATACAAGAAACATGCCTTATTAGGCATTCTAAGCGGAATAGCATTCTTAACAAAATCAGTTGGTGTGATATATACATTTCCTATCATTGTATATTATTTGATCAAAATGAACAAAAAAGTTGCAATTAACATATTGTCTTCAGTATTGATTGTACTCCCATGGGCATTATGGTCTTATTCTCATTTTCAGACCCCATTTGTTTCTCATTCTGCTTACCTATTGCCACAAATGGGCTCAAATATCACTACATTTTTCACGAGAACCTTGCCCATATTCTTCTTAGGCTCATTTTTGCCCATATTGCCTCTTTCAATTTTAGGCATAAAAAAATCAGAGAAAACATTTCTATTATTTGGATTTTTCGTATTTTTATCTGCCTTTGTATGGCCTGTTCAAGAGGCAAGATATCTTCTCGCAGGATATTTTCTTCTAGTTTATTTGGCATTGTTATATCTTAAAGATAAGAGAAAAAATAAAGTTTTAGCCTTCATGGTAATAGCGGTATTGTTCCAGTTTGGTGCAACTGTTACCATTTTAAAAACTAATGTTGTTTCCTATGGCCTTCTGGATGAAGCTGGGCATTGGCTTAAAGATAACACAGATGAGGATTCAAAAGTGATGGCACAATCATATAGGCAAATATACTATTTTTCCCACAGGAAAACTTATCAAATACCCCAAGATCCATCAATGTTTGAAAGGACCCTCGAACGTTGTAAAATAGAATATGTTGTCATTGATTCCTATGAAAAAACAACTCCCGAATACGCAAGAGAATTTTTTGGCAAATTAGATCCATTGATCACTTTCAAGGATAATTACGGAACCGTCTGTATCTACAGATCCCCTTATTACAACTCTAGTAAAATTGACAACTAATTATTAACGGCAAATGCCTCGAATTTGAATAAGAACCCTGAAAAGGAAAACTTATAAATATACACGACAAATGTCTAATATTGTATCAACATTCGGTGATAATTTATGGCTTTTGGCGATAGATGCGATGGCAAACAGATAAGAACACTGTCCAATTATAGGCGAGTTTATCCATTTGTAATGAAAACAAGGACCGAATCTGCAATATATGCAGACTTTGAATTTGAAGTTGGCAAAACTTTGGAGTATATGGAAAAAGCAAATGCGGGGCTTAGCGAAAAAAGAATAAAATTTTTTCACATTTTCATTGCTTCTCTGGTCAGAACTGTTGCAATGAGGCCTCAGTTGAATAGATTTGTTATGGGTAGAAGAATATTTCAAAGAAATGCCATACAAATTTCAATGATTGTTAAGAAAAAATTGGATGAAGAATCAGAGTATTCTAATATTAAAGTTACTTTTGATCCAAGAGATACTTTGGATATGGTAATTCAACGAATGGCCAAGTCTCTTGAATATGGTAGAGGGGACGAAAAAAAGCATGAAGAAAAAGAGATAGATCTTCTTATCAAGTTCCCTGATTTTATATTAAGATTTATTATTTGGGTGTGGAGAGGTCTTGATTATTATGGAATTTTACCCGCTTCAATTGTCAAAGACGATCCAATGTATGCAAGTATTTATGTCACTAATCTCGGTAGTTTGGGGCTTGATTCAGTATTTCATCACCTGTTTGAATATGGCAATACCTCAAATTTCATAGCACTGGGCAAAATTCACAAAGCCCCTGTAGTTGATGAAAACGATGAATTAAAGGTAAAGGATGTGGTTAGAATAGGATACACACTGGATGATCGTATTAGTGAAGGGATATATTTTGTTAAAGCTATTGAACTATTCAAGAATTTTATGCAAAATCCTGAAATATTAGAAAATCCACCTTCTGAGGAAGATATTAAATCTTTTTTGATTGAGACGGAGGGAAAATAATGTACGAAAAAAAACCATGGTTAAAATACTATGAAGATTATATCCCTGAATCCATTGATTATCCTAAAAAAACTATGTATGGCGCCGTTTATGACGCCTCAATGAAATATCCAGATAGAATCGCCTACGACTTTTTAGATCGTACTTCAACTTACAAAGAGTTTCTACACGATATAGATCGGTTTGCCAATGCACTTTATGCTCTTGGCCTTAGAAAGGGCGATCGAATTACCATTTGCATGCCAAACTGTCCCCAGGCGATTATTTGTTTATATGCTGTAAACAAGATTGGTGGCGTAACAAGCATGATACACCCTCTTTCTCCGCCAAAGGAAGTAAAGTTTTACCTTAATATAAGCAACAGTAAGTATGCCATCACCCTTGATGCTTTTTATTATAATTTTAAAGACATACTGGGCGATACATCTGTTGAGAAACTTATTCTTGCAAAAATTACGGATTATTTGCCACCTTTAAAAAAGATCGGATTCAATCTTACAACTGGAAGAAAAATAAAAAAGGTTTCCCCAGACTCCAAAGTATTTTGGTGGAAAGACCTAATGGAAACGGATTACCCCGAAATAGAAAGGGCAAAAATAGACACTGATGAACTTGCAGTTATCCTTTATAGTGGTGGAACTACCGGAGTCCCTAAGGGTATTGAACTCTCAAACTTCAATCTAAACTGCCTCGCAATGCAGGCTTGCGCACAAGGGCCAATTGTAGAAGACGATTCAGTTCTTTCAATTCTACCCATATTTCACGGCTTTGGATTGGGTGTTTGTGTACACACATTTTTGATTGATGGCGGCAAATGTATATTAGTCCCTAAGTTCTCTGCAGACACAGTTTTGGATTTAATAAAAACAAAAAAACCAAGATATATCGCAGGTGTCCCAACTCTATACGCTGCACTTGCTAGAAATCCTAAGATCTCCAAGATTGATTTCAGCTGTATAAAGGGCGCATTTTGTGGAGGGGACCACCTACCTCACGACATAAAAATAGAGTTTGAAAATGCAGTTGCAAAGTCAGGAGGGAAAGTTGTCTTAAGAGAGGGTTACGGATTGACTGAATCTGTAACAGGCGTTACAATAATGCCTAAAAATACATATAGACAAGGAAGCGTAGGAATACCTATTTCTGACATTATTATTAAGATAGTTAAACTTGGTACCTTTGAAGAAGCCCCACCAGGAGACGAGGGCGAAATATGTGTCAGTGGCCCCACCCTAATGAAGGGATACCTAGATCATCCTGAGGAAACAGAGAAAACACTCAAAATTCATCCCGATGGAAGGAAATGGCTACACACGGGAGATGCAGGCTATATGGACCCTGACGGATTTATCTATTTTAAGCAGAGACTTAAACGAATTATTATATCCTCTGGAATTAATGTTTACCCGTCTCAAATCGAAGACATACTAGACAGCCACCCTGCAGTTGCTTTATCATGCGCTATCGGAGTCCCCCACCCACACAAAATGACAAGTGTTAAAGCTTTTGTATCACTAAAAGACCAATCTATGGAATCAAAAGAATTTGCAAAAGAACTCATCGAATACTGCCATGAACATTTGATAAAATGGAGTTGCCCAGAAGAGATTGAATTCAGAAAAGAATTACCTTTGACCTTAATAGGAAAAGTTGCTTATGGCGTCTTAGAAAAAGAAGAGCTAGAAAAAAGAAAGAATCGTGAAATGGATAAAATACCTAAAGGAGACGCCTTCCCTGAACCAACGATAGACATATCCTGCTCATCAAGCCTAACAACGCCAGACAATCCTTAAATTATTTATTTTTTCCATATTTACTTGCAACAAAATCTATTATTACTCCGTAGACTATTCCGGCGAAAAAACTTGGCACATCTCTAAATTCAGTTGAAATAAAGATAGCACTGGATACAATTAATCCGAGTAAAGCACCTCTTAATAGAACATTCTTATGTCCCTTTGTTATTTGAATATTGTCTGCGAGGCCTATCAATAATCCCATGACCACCCTGTTATACCACATACCAATTAAAAAAATATAGTTTTCATATCCTATTCTAGCGCCTACACCTATAATACAGAACACGCCTAGAATTGCGCCGGTCAATAAACCAATTAAAATTCTTTTGTTATTTATCATTCTAGTTCACTACTATAAATTATAATCAATAACTATTTAAATTTTAATATTTTAACAATCTAAGGGTATTATGAAAGAAAAAGTCAAACTGACAGAAGAGGAATGGAAGAAAAAACTTACTCCTGAAGAGTACCATATTCTGAGGGAAAAGGGAACTGAAAGACCATTCACAGGAAAATATGTAGATAATAAAAAGAAAGGAAAGTATGTTTGTGCCGGATGTGGAGTTGAGCTATTTGATTCTGATTCTAAATTTGATTCTGGAACGGGGTGGCCAAGCTTTACTGAAGCTTCTGCCAAGGGCAATGTAGACGAACATGAAGATTTAGATTATGGAATGGTTAGGACTGAAGTTACTTGCAGTAAATGTGGCGGGCATCTAGGGCATGTATTTGATGATGGACCTAGGCCGACTGGAAAGAGATATTGTATGAATTCTGCATCACTGAAATTTCAAGAGGAGAAGTGAAAAACTTGGAATTTAAGTTTAAAACATTGAAACAAAAAGTTATCATCCCAGCAGATCCAGATGATGTATATGGGGCAATTATAGACGAAAATAAGCATTCGGTTTTTACAGGCTCCAAAGCAACATCCGATCCCAAGGTAGGGGGCAAGTTCACCGCGTGGGATGGGTACATCTTTGGCAAATATGTTGAACTTGAAAAGGGGAAAAAGATAGTCCAGGAATGGAGCACTACGGAATGGCCGAAGGGTTATCCTCCATCGATATTTGAACTAAAATTAAAGAAAGCCCAAGGTGGAACTGAAATAGAAATGACGCATTCTAAAGTTCCAGAAGAACAAGCAGATGATTACGAGCAGGGATGGGAGGATTATTACTGGAAACCTTTGAAAGAATATTTCAAAAAATAAAATAAATTTAGCTGTTTATATAGACTGAGTATGGGTCTGTTAATGCATAAACATTAGCAAATCCTTTGTTTGCAAGGAATTGGGCATTTGTTACCGCAGCTTGGCTAGTACTGCAGTATACTATGATTTTTCTATCACGCGGGATACTTGAAAGTACTGACCCCAGTTCAATTCCAGTTATATTGACAGCCCCAGGTATGTGGCCAGCACGATACTCATCGGAGTTTCTCACATCTATGATAAAAAGTGGCTCGCCGCTAGCTATCCACTGTTTTAGTTGAGATGAATTAATGACATGATAAGGTACTGCTGTGCTACCTGTATCTTCTACAATTCTATCTATCAATGTAACAAGATTACTCTGAACTGCGAAGTTAGTATTTTCTCTATCGCTTCCTGCAATCACAAAGACTTCCTGTTTAGAAAGCCACTGATCCCTCTTTTCATAGAATATCTGATAGCCCCTGATATTTCTTAGATTGTAGCTTTCATTTGGAGGCAATATCTGTAATGATAAGAATCCTGTATGCTCCGGTGAATCCGGCCCCCCGATAATGATCACATAGGGGTAGGAGTTATAACCTGAATCTGTTCTGCTAAAGTAAACAATATTCATACCTCGACTTTGAAGAATAGAGATTATATTGCTGTTAAGATTATAGTCTATAGAATTTGCAACAAGCGCAACATTTTTTTGAGCGGATACAATACCAAATGAAGATGCCGCCAAGAATAATATTATAAAAACAGTCAGTATTTTTCTCATTTTACCACCCTAGTTCTTTCAGTTCCATACTTTGAATTATAAAGACAAACTTTCATAAAAATTCCCCAATATAAATATTATAATCTTCAATGTATAAAAATGTTTGGTAATAATTCCAAATTATTAATATAGTCAAAAATATTATATAATGAAAGCTATTTTTTTAAAATGGGTACCATGGAAGCGACATCTTCAAAAGACAGATTTCTTTCGTCCTTAAAAAAAGGAGACATAATACTGAGCAATAATAGAAAAAATCCAATTGAAACATTTATTTGTAAAACCGTACAAGATTCAAGATGGCCCCATTGTAGACTCTATATTGGATATAATAAAAGCGTTGAAGCCACTATTGGAGGAGTTCAAGTAAAAGAAGCTGAGGAATACCTTGATACTGATGAAATGCTTATTATTAGGCCCCCAGACTACATAGATAAAGACAAACTTGTTAAAGATTGCATGATGTACCTAGGATTAGGATATAGCTATTTACAATTTATCCGAACAGGAAATTTATTATTAATAAAAAGACTGATCAAGAAGGATTTAAGAAAATATTTTAGGATAGACCTTGATAAAAATGTTGTTTGCTGTGAACTCATCGCATATGGATTACTAAAACAAGGATATGAATATGAAGTCACCCCTAATTTTTGCTTCCCCGATCAGTTTGAGGATGACCCAAGAATGGAAGTTATTTTGAAATATGTTCCGGAAATTTATTCCGATACCAAATAATTAGACTATCAATCTTCTTTTCATTAGCCTTATCGATACTAAAAAGAATATTATTGTTGCGCCTAAAATCCACAATAGGCTTGTTATTAATGAAAAACTGTATATTCCAAGCGTCAATGCTCTATTAATTATAACTATGTGGGCCAATGGCAATATCGCCAAAGCTACATACTGGATTGCTTCCGGCAAAACAGTCATTGGAAAAAAAGTTCCGCTAAACAAAAACATTGGAGTAATAAAGAGAAAACTTGGATAGCTTAATGTGTCAATTGTTGGGCTTAATGCAGTAAAACACATGGCAATACAAGAAAACAATAGGCCTCCGAGAAACGCAAATGGTATTATAAGTAAAGATGATGGCATTTCCACAACACCAAATGCCAATAAAACAGGGAGCATTATTGTAGCATAAATAGTGCTTCTAGTTGCGCCCCAAAATAATTCCCCCGCGATAACTTCTTCTATTGAAATTGGGGTAGAGACCATTGCATCAAAAGTCTTTAGATAATACATTCTGACAAAGGAAGTATATGTACACTCAAAAAATGAAGCGTTCATTACAGATATGGAGACTAAGGCAGGCGCTATAAATTTTGCATATGGTATACCATCAACATTTTCTATAAATCCACCTAACCCAAATCCCAATGCCAATAGGTAAAGGACTGGTTCTAAGAAAGGAGGGACAAAATTAAGTTTCCATGTCCTAAAAAATGTTACAATGTTCCTTCTCCACGGTTTCAAAAATCTATAGCTGAGCCCTAACATATTATTCCCTTAGCTTTCTCCCCGTTAGTTTCAGAAATACATCCTCTAAAGTTGCAGGTCTTGCTGTAACACCGCTGTCAACGCATTCCTTGAGTATCAGATTAGTTATATCGGATATGTTTTCATTATATATTTCTACACTTTCATTTGCCACTTCATAGTTAATATTATTTTTTTCAAGGCATGCCTTTATTTCCAGGGTATTATCCGTTTCTACTATATGTTCTCCGACATATTTTCGTACAAGTTCCTTCGGAGTACCTTCAACTAGTATTTCCCCATTGTCCATTATAACTAATCTGTCGCATAATCGTTCCGCTTCTTCCATGTAGTGAGTCGTTATAACGACAGTTATCCCTTTTGAGGAAAGATCCTTTAATTTCTCCCAAATCAGATGCCTTGCCTGAGGGTCAAGACCCGTAGTTGGCTCATCTAGAATAAGGAGTCTTGGATCATTAATCATTGCCCTTGCTAATACAAGCCTTCTTTTCATCCCACCAGAAAGTTTTTCGACTGAACTATCTTTTTTTTCTGTGAGTTGAACATACTCAATTAATTGATTTGCCCTCTTTTTAGCCTCTTCTATCGGTATGTCAAAGTATCTTGAATACTGGATAAGATTTCCAAGAACAGAAAAATCTGGATCAAGATTATCCATCTGAGGGACTACCCCCATCAGTTTCTTGATTTCTCTTGGATTTTTACCAATGTCTAACCCAAACACCTTAAGATCGCCTGAAGTTTTTGGTGAAACGCATTGAATCATCTTCATCGTGGTAGTTTTACCCGCCCCATTTGGCCCCAAAAATCCAAAAACCTCCCCTTCGTTTACCTTGAAATTGATTTTATTGACGGCAATAACGTCACTGAATTTCTTTTCTAGATTTTTGGCTTCAAGGACAATGCTCAATAAAACACCAGTTTGGAAGATTGTTCCACATTATAAAAGTCTTTACTATTCATATTTGGATTAATCGATTAATTTAAATATCCTAAGGTACTATTCTAAGTGGGAGAATAATGGCATCTATTGTATATTTGTATCTTGCAATAGCCAATTTTGTTTTGCTTTTGATTGTGTATTCCTCCTTTGTAAAAAACAAAAATAAACTCAAATTTCTCTATGCCCTCGGGATAACTGAAGTCTTGTGGGTAGTACTGTATTTATTTCCTTTCAGGAAACTCACATCTGACTTTGTTGATTGTATGGTAAAACTAATCTGATTGATTCTATGTTAAATGATTCTAATTATTTGAAAGAGCATCTGAAATTCAGCCCAATTACACCCCTTCTCTTATCTGACAATAAGGCCCTAACATATTTTGTGATGGGGGATTTATTAGATGAAGATCCAGGCAACATAGAATCATTGTGGGAATTAAAAGAGGCGATATCAATACTGAATAAGCAACAGGAAGATGGGTCTTGGAAATATTCCGGGTGTAAAGAAGAGATTCGCTTCCAGAGGAACTACAACCAACTTGAAACATATAGAATTCTCCGTGTTTTAGTTGAAAAGTATGGCCTAAACAACACAAATAATGCTATTTCAAAGGCTTGTGAATTTCTCTTTTCCTTCCAAACTGAAGAAGGCGACTTTAGAGGCATATATGGGAATGAATATACGCCAAACTACTCTGCAGGCATCTTAGAGATGTTAATAAAATCAGGATATGAAAAGGATGACAGAATTGATCTTGGGATAAAATGGCTTTTATCCGTGAGGCAGAATAATGGCGGATGGGCAATACCCTTCAGGACCACTAAACACAAGATTAGGGATTCCATGTGCGAAAAAGAGAGTCCCATAAAAAATGATCCAAGTAAACCTTCTTCCCATTTGGTAACTGGGATAGTCCTAAGGGCTTTTGCAGCACATAATCATTACCGAAAATCAAATGAACTAAGAAAAGCCGGCGCATTCCTCAAATCACAATTTTTTAAGAAAGATAATTACCCAGATCACAGCTCATCTGATTACTGGGGGAAGCTAGCTTACCCTTTCTGGTGGACCGACATTGTTTCTTCTCTTGACTCTCTTTCCAAGTTAAAATTTACCGCTGAGGATTACAACATCAAGATAGGGCTAGATTACTTAATTGAAAATCAAAGGTCAGATGGAACTTGGAAAGCGTGCTACGGCCTCCCAAAAGACGATGACAACGATGTATGGATTACATTGGCTATTTGCAGAATATTCAAGAGGTTCTATTCGATTTAAAAGAATCCGATAGTTTTAAATATTGGTAATTAGTATCTTTGTGTAATAACGGTGTCAATTATGAGAGGAAAAATTGCTATATTAATTTCTTTGTTAGTTATAGTATCTTTTATATCAGGATGCACGACTTCTGAAGTTTTTGTCAATAATAATGAGTTTTACGGCTGTATACAAGAGCCAGTTATAATGGATGATGAAGTGCAAAGTGGACTAAATCAATTATATGGACAATATCTAGCTGAATGCCGACAGGAGTGTTCCACATGCAATTGTGAAGTTGAGTCTAAAATATACATTGCCTTGAATTTGGAAGAAGGATGGGAACCTGGCCTTTTTGGTAAAGAAGTAACATTGCCATTTACATACAATATTAAAAGATGCCTACCTTCACAACATTATCGCCTTAATAATGCGGATTTAGGTCTAGATACCACAAAATGCCCTGAAGAATTCCAAATTTTAAGATTTGAGGATGATACTACAATGAGTATATTTTCTCTTCCATTTACATCACTTATACTGTATGTCCCCGTATTCACTGATAATTATGGATGTAGCCCAACTTCCTTTAGAAATCGAAATCTACCACCAACTATTAATTGCCAACTAAAAGAGAGTTATCTTTTAGTTATTAACTCAGAGTCTCCCAATCTAATTATCAATGGCAATCAAATTAATCCAATAGATAATAATGGCAACTTTGTTTACATCATTTATTATTATTCTGGATGGGATAAATCTTTGATTGATAAATTCCTCCAGGAGTTCAATGGACCTTTTAGTAATATATCTAGCGTCCATACATATAATGATATTCCTTCTAGTATCAATATTACTTATGACGAATGGGAAGGTCAGCCCACCACAGATGTATTCCTATATAGAGAATGTTGCTGGGACTGTAATTCAAAACCACAACTTCCTGCAACTATCCTGTATCCAAAAGTCGATATAGAAAGTTTCACATTAAATAATGGAGATGCTATTATAAAAGATGGAAAGGTAGTCTCTTCCTTTACCATTGCGCCCGGGGTTCAAAAGCCAATTATAGGTGTTGAAAACAGAGGATTCTTTACCCAAAACCATGTTTACATAAAATTCGTTGGATTGCCAGATGGAATAGAAGTGATTACAACACCAGAATTGCAAAAGATAAAAGCACACAACATTGGAACCGTATGAAACTACATTTACCGTTGGACCAAATGTGCCTTCAGGCACATACAAGGTATCATTGATTGCATACTCTCCAAATGGAATACTTGATACAATTATTATGGATCTAGTAGTTCTATAATATTTTCTATTTTTTCTAAATTTTTAATTAGACATATATAGTACAAACTCAAAGAAAGATAGAGATGATAAGAAATAAATTAATGGATATAGGATATACTCTCTTACTATAAATCCCCTAATTAAATATTCCATCACGGAAATAACAACTAAGTGTGCCAAATGCAATAGGACTGTTTTGGAAGAAATAATAAACAGCATTGAAACTGAAGAAGAACCTATAATGTGTAGAAGGTGCACTATATTATTCCACTTTTATAGGCCTTGGATCCATATTCTAAAGCTTTTTGGATTTGCAGTTAGCAGGAATTCTTTAAAAACTGTCCCAACTTTTGCAGAAGGTTACTCCCTTTCGTCGTATACTAACGGCGTGCATTCCGTTCTAGAAGGAATAAACTCATTTGGCCTGAAAAAGCCACTTGTATTCAATTCACCAGTTTCTGTGATCTTGGAGCTTACAAGATATTGTAATTTAAATTGTAGCTATTGTTATGTCAATACTTTTGATTTTGATTCAAAAAAAGAAAATCAATCAGATCTATCAACTGAAAACTGGATTAGGGCCATAGATAATCTAAAGGCTGCAGGAGTGCTATCTCTTGTCTTTTCAGGAGGCGAACCATTACTAAGAGAAGATTTTTTTACAATAGCAGATTATGCAAATAATCATAATTTTACAACATCACTTGCAACAAATGGAACACTGATAGACAATGAAATGGCCAAGAATATCAAAGAATCTGGGATAAACTATGTAGAAATAAGCGTATTTAGCGCTATAGAAAAAACAAATGATGCCCATAGAAAAAAAGATTCTTTTAAGAAATCCATCAACGCAGTTAGATTTTGTAAAGAACAAGGGCTTAACGTTGGTCTGTCCTTAACTCTTACTAGTTTGGTAAAAGATGAGATTCAAAACTTCTTGGAACTTGCAAAAAAAGTGGGCGCCGATGTATGTATTTTTTTAAATTACGTCCCTTCAGGAAATGGAAATGATATTTTGATTATAGATAACGGCG